>JBBQOT010000691.1:0-2222 GCA_038331165.1 Acetobacterales bacterium | reverse complement strand
CCACCGCGACCTGTCCGCCCGCGCCGCCTTGGTACGCGCAGCGGAACTGCTCGACCTCGTCGGCCTGCCCACGCCCGACCGGCAGTTGGCGCGCTACCCGCACCAGATGTCGGGCGGCCAGCGCCAGCGGGTGATGATCGCCATTGCGTTGGCGTGCGAACCGCGGTTGCTGATTGCCGACGAGCCGACAACGGCGCTGGACGTGACCGTGCAAGCCCAGATTTTGGCGCTGATCGACCGGCTGCGCCGACAGCGCGAGATGGCGTGCCTGTTGATCACGCATGATTTAGGCGTGGTCGCTGAATACTGCGACCGGGCGGCGGTGATGTATGCCGGGCGCATCGTCGAGGCCGGGCCCGCCGGCGACGTTTTTTCCCGCCCGCGCCACCGCTACACCCATGCCTTGGTGCGCACCATGCCGGCGCGCAATCCGCCGGGCGAAATGCTGCCCGCCATCACCGGGCAGGTGCCGCCGCCCGGTGCGCGTGGCGACGGGTGCAGCTTCGCCCCGCGTTGCGACGGCCGGTTGGCGGAATGTGCCAGCCGCCCCGCCCTTGCCGGCGCCATGCACGAGGTTGCCTGTTGGAACCCGGTGGCATGACGACTTTGTTGGACGTGCGCGGCCTGACCCAGCATTACCGCGACGCGCAGGGCCGCACGTTGTATGCGCTGGAGGATGTCAGCTTCACGCTGGCCGAGGGTGAGGTGCTTGGCATTGTCGGGGAATCCGGTTGCGGCAAGTCCACCCTCGGGCGCGCTGTGCTGCGGTTGACCCAGCCGACCGCAGGCCAGGTGTTCTTCCAGGGCGACGACATTCTCCGCCTGCCCCGCGCCGCCATGCGCCATCGGCGGCGCGATATGCAGATCGTCTTTCAGGATCCGTTCGGCGCACTCAATCCGCGCCACCGGGTTGCCACCCTGATCGGCGAGCCGCTGACGATCCATGGCTTGCCGGGTGTTGCCGCCCGGGTGGCCGAACTGCTTGACCTCGTCGGCCTGCCGCCCGATAGCAGGGGGCGCTACGTGCATGAGTTTTCCGGCGGTCAGCGCCAGCGGATTGCCATTGCGCGTGCGCTGGCGCTGTCGCCGAAGCTGCTGGTGGCCGATGAGCCGGTGTCGGCGCTGGACGTGTCGATCCAATCGCAGATCATCAATCTGATCGCAAAACTGAAGCGCCAGATGGGGCTTGCGATGCTGTTCATCAGCCATGACCTTTCGGTGGTGCGCCATGTCGCCGCACGGATCGCGGTGATGTATCTCGGCCGCATTGTTGAGATAGGGCCGGCGGCCGAGGTGTTCGACACCCCCGCACACCCCTATACGCGCGCGCTGCTTTCGGCGGTGCCGCAGCCGCCGGGTGCGGCGCGGCGGGAGCGCATTCTGCTGGCGGGCGACCTGCCGGACCCGACCGACCCGCCGCCGGGCTGCGCGTTTCACGGAAGGTGTGCCCATGCGATGGCTGTGTGTTCGCAGACCCGTCCCGCTCTCATTCCCCGCCGCCTGTCTGACGCTTCGGCGCGGGCGACGGCTTGCCATTTGTTCGAGCAGGCATGACCCGATTCGATGACGCTTTCGCGCCCGTTCAGGCGGCGATCGCCGCCGGTCGCATTCCGGGGGCGGTGCTTGGCTTGCTGGAGGATGGGCGTACTTCGCTGCGTGCTGCGGGGCATGCCGCGTTGGAGCCTGGCATCGTGCCGATGGGCGTGGAGACGATGTTCGATTTGGCCTCGCTGACCAAGGTGGTGTTCACCACGACGGCCATCCTGCGGCTGGTGGAACAGGGGGAGATCGCGCTTGATGATATGCTCAGTGTCGCCATTCCCGATTTGCGGCAGTACGACGTTGACGGTGCGGCTGAGCGGCGGTTGAGTTTTCGGCAGTGCCTGGCCCATGCCACGCATTTGCCGGCGGTGGAGCCGCTTTATAGCTATGGCCAGGATCCTGCGACGTTGCGGGCGTTCATTCTGCAGCGGGCGTGGCGCGCCGGGCCGCCGATTTATTCGGATATCAATTTTCTGCTGCTGGGCATTGCAATCGAGCGGCTGACTGGGCGGGCGTTGGGCGAGCAGGCTTTGCCGCCGGGGTTCACCTTTCGGCCGGTGGCGGAGGCGTGTGCGGCGACCGAGCGTTGCACCTGGCGGGGCCGGGTGATGCGTGGGGAGGTGCATGATGAGAACGCGTTTGCCATGGGCGGGGCGGCTGGGCATGCGGGGCTTTTTGGC
>JBBQOT010000690.1:0-2223 GCA_038331165.1 Acetobacterales bacterium | reverse complement strand
GATCTGGCTCTACCTCCACCGCCCCGCCCAGCGCCTCGCTCGCCTGATCGCGAAACTCCAGGCCGGAACCCTCGCGCCACCGCGCCCCAGGACCGCCGCCACCACACCCCCCGTCCCCCGCGCGCCAAAACTGCGCCTGCCAAGCCGCCACGCCTGGCTCATCCGCCTGGTCCAGCGCACCGCGCAACTCTACCCCCAGCTCGAAATCCTCGTCGGCCGCCCCGAAATGGCCGAACTGCTCGCCGCCGCACCGCAAGCCGGCCGCATTCTCCGCCCGCTCTGCCGCATGCTGGGCATCCGCCCCCTGGCGCCGGTCCTGCGCCTGCCGGAAAGGCCGCGCCCACCGCGCCCGGTCAAGCCAAAACCCGCCGTCCCGCGCATCACCGCGCGCGAACGCCGGGCCTTGCTATCCTATTCCCCCGGCCGCCTGCCGTCCTGGATCAACCACCCCGACCCGCCCCGACGAAAATTCACCTCAACCTGACCCTCCCTCAACCCACGCCCATAATGTTACGAGATAAGAATATTAACTCTTCTCTAATGGATAAAGTTTTTTTGCTTCTTTTTGTTCACAAAAAGAAGACTTCCTCTTGCCTTACCTACCCGCCAAAAACCTCCCCCCAAGCCCCAAGCAACGCCCCATCCAAGTCGCCCATGCTGGCATGCACCCCCAAATCGGCCAGGCTCGTCACCCCATGGTCCCGCACCCCGCACGGCACGATGCCACCGAAATGGGCCAAGTCCGGTGCCACGTTCAAGGCGATGCCATGCCAGCTCACCCATCGCGTCACCCGCACCCCGATCGCCCCGATTTTGGCTTCCGACCCGTCGCGCAGCACCACCCAGATTCCTACTCGTCCCGCCCGCCGTTCCCCGCGCACCGAGAACCGGGCAAGTGCCCGGATCATCCATTCCTCCAGTGCCGCGACATAGCTGCGCACATCGCGCGCCCGCGCCTGGCCGTGTGCCCGGTCCAGGTCGAGCATCACGTATCCGGTGCGCTGCCCCGGCCCATGGTAGGTCCATTGCCCCCCGCGCCCGGCCGCGAAGGTCGGGAACCGCCCGGGCTCTTGCAGGTCGGCCGGATCGGCCGAGGTTCCGGCGGTGTACAGCGGCGGATGCTCCACCAGCCACACCTGCTCACCGGCCGTCCCGGCCCGGATTGCCGCCACCCGCGCCTGCATGGCCGCGAGCGCATCGGGATAGTCCAGCAGCCCCGGTTCAGTGCGCCATTCCACACGGCTGGCGGCTGCAAGCTCGGTCATTGATGCCTCGGCCTTCATCGGCTATACGCCCCTGCCTGCACGATGCGGTCGTGGCGGAATGGTAGACGCGCAAGCTTGAGGTGCTTGTGGGGGAAACCTCGTGGAAGTTCGAGTCTTCTCGACCGCACCAGTGGCGACAGGGCCTTGTTCGGCTGGCCAACCAACGCCAAGATCGAAGCCCTGCGCGAGCAATGGATCGACGAAACCGATCCCGCTCGGCCAGTACCTGCAAGGGACCGCGTGGCGCGGTTCGATGACCGGACTATGAAGGGGGCCAAGCCCCCTGCACCCTTAAATGGAAGGGGTCTGGGGCCGCCGGCCCCAGCGGGTCGAGGGCAGAGCCCTCGCCTTCCTTACTCTGCTGCCTTCACCACATCGAAATAGCGATTGGTCAGCGCCTTCTGGTTCTCGTAGATCGACCCCTGCTTGTCTGCCGGCGGCAGCGGCATGCGCACCGGCACATCGGCCAGCCGCGGCGTGATCGAGGAGGTGCCACAGGCCATCAGCGCGTCGAACTCAGCCAGGTCTTTCACCGGGTTGAAGATCGGCCACGCATCGGCCGCGCGGTACTGGAACAGCAGCAGCCGCCGGTCCTTGTTCGAGGTGTTGACCGCGCTGCCATGGATGGCACGGACATGGTGCACCGTGATGCTGCCGGCGGGGCCGATGAGTTCGATCGCCTTGGCGTAGTCGATCCCGCCGACCGTCGGGTCCATCGCGCCGCAGAACTTGCCGTCGAAATGGTGGCTGTGCACCGGCCCCTTGTGGCTGCCGGGGATAATCATCAGCGGGCCGTTGGCGCGCTCCATGTCGTCCATCATGATGCCGACGGCGGCGAGGTCGTCATTGGTGTGCGGATAGAACGCCCAGTCCTGGTGCCATTCCACCGCAGCGCCGTAGCCGGCTGATTTGAGGTTCAGCTTGGCGGTGTCGAAGCGCACATCCGGGCCCCACAGAT
>JBBQOT010000689.1:0-2232 GCA_038331165.1 Acetobacterales bacterium | reverse complement strand
CCCCTATTGTAGCCGCACGTGCTGCCGCTCGACTGCGTCGGAACATTGGTGCAGCGATGCGTTCAGGCAAGGGCTGCGCTGCGCAAAACGCTTTCGACATCGCCTTCAGGGTCAAGCCCCAGCACGTGCCGGCTGTGCCACAGCCCATAGAACAACAGGCTCCAGGCGGGTTGCGACGCGCGCTCGGCCTGGGCCAGCCGGGCGGCAACCTCCTCCGGCCGCAGCACCGCCGCCACGCCGGGCTGGGCCGCCAACAGTGGCGCCAGCCGGTCGGCACGGGCGGCAATCCAGGCGCCGACCGGCGGCTTGAACCCCTTTTTTCGCGCGAAAGCCCCGGCTTCGGGGAAGGCCCGCGCCAGCCATTGCCGCAGCAGCTTCTTGCCGAAGCGCAAATCCACCTTGTGCCGGTCGGGCAGCAGAAAGGCGAACCCGGCCACCGCGGGGTCGAGGAACGGCGTGCGCCCCTCCACCCCATGTGCCATCAGGCAGCGGTCGAGTTTTACCAACAGATCATTGGGCAACCACTCCGCGATATCAGCCGCCTGGGCCGCCTGAACCGCCGACCGGCCCGCGCCCAGGCGGGTTTCCAGCGCCGCGATGCCGTCACGCCAACCGTCCAACGCCGGCACCGCGCCCAGCACGCCGCGGCTGCGCGGCGGGCGCGACAGCCACCGCCAGGGGGCGCGCCGCTTGCGATAGCGGGCATACCCGCCGAACAGCTCGTCGCCCCCCTCGCCGCACAGGGTCACCTTCAACCCGGCGGCCCGCGCGGCCCGGCCGAGCATCCAGCTGGGCAGCACCGCCGCATCGGCGGTGGGGTCGTCGATCGCGGCGGCAATCCGCGGGGCCAGCGCCCAGAAATCCGCCTCCCCCATCGCAACCCGCTCACAGATCGCCCCTTGGGCTTCAGCTAGGCGGGCGGCCTCGGCGGTCTCGTCCACCCCCACCCCGTCCCAACCGCAGGTCAGGGCATGGATGCGCTGGCCGGTCGCGCGATGCATGAGTGCCAGCACGGCCGCGCTGTCGATGCCGCCCGACAGGAACAGCCCGAACGGCACATCGCTGCGCAAATGCACCGTCACGCTGTCGAGCAACACGCGCTCCAACGCATCCAGCCCGTCGCCGGCCAGCGGCCGCGGCAGGCCCTCCGGCAAGGCGGCCCGATGGTGGCGGGCGACGATGGCGCCCCCCTCCACCACCAGCGTCTCACCCGGCAAAAGCCGCATGATGCCGGCAAAGATGGTCGCCGCCCCGGTGGTGAACTTCAACTGCAACAGCTCGGCGCGGGCGCGCGGATCGACCGCCGGCACCACCAGCCCGGCGGCGATCAATGCCTGGGGTTCGGAGGCAAAGAAGAAGCCGCGATCATTGGAGGTATAGTAAAGTTGCTTGATGCCGAACGGGTCGCGCGACAGCACCAGGCGCCCGCGATCGGGATCGTCGATGGCCAGGGCGTACATGCCGCGCAAGGCATCGGCAAAACGGTCGCCATCGGCCAGGTACCGCCACAACGCCGGCTCGCAATCCGAACGGGTGCGAAACGGCGTGGCAGCCATCCCGGCGCGCAGTTCGGGGTTGTTGTAGATCTCGCCGTTGCACACCAATGCCGCGTTGCCGGCGAACAACGGCTGGTCGCCGGTGCTCAGGTCGACGATGGCCAGCCTTGCATGCAGCAGGGCCACCCCGCCACGCACCAGCCGGCCCTGCCCGTCCGGCCCGCGATGGGCGATCGCGGCCAGCAGCCGGTCGAGCATGGCGGGGTCCGGCGCGCGGCCATCGCGGGTCATCGCACCGGCCAGGCCGCACATCAGACCGGCTCCGGCGCGGCGGACAGCATGTCCTGCACCGCCGCCAGAACAGCATCCACCGAGAGGTCGGTCATGCGCGGGCCGTCGCCCATCGCCCAGCGCGCGCGCCGCCCGGCCGGCGCCATCTCCTCGGCGCGGTCGGCGGTGGCGGCACAGAGCCCGACGGTGGGCGTGCCGGCGGCAGCGGCCAGGTGCATCAGGCCGGAATCATTGCCGATGAAGGCGGCGCTGGCCTGCAGGCAGGCGGCGACCTCGGGCAGCGCGAGCAGGCCCGTGGTGTCGATCGCCTCCGGCAGCAGGGCGGCGAGTGGTGCCGACAGGGCGCGTTCCTGCTCGCCCGGACCCGCCAGGATCAACGGCACGGCGCCACGCAAGGGGCCGGCGGCCAGCGCATGGAACAGGGCGGCAAAGCGCTCGGGCGGCC
>JBBQOT010000688.1:0-2237 GCA_038331165.1 Acetobacterales bacterium | reverse complement strand
ATATGAGGTCCAGGGGCTCGGCCCCTGGTGGGTCCAGGGCAAAGCCCTGGCCTTGCCGAGCGAAGGGTCGTTCCTTAACGTTCTTGGTATGAACCCAATGAGTTGAGGCCAAGCGGCTTGGCCCTGCGCATCGGCCGGCGGCGACAGCGGTTCAAATCAGCGCAAGTGGGCGTGGCGCGCTACCGCCGCAACAGCATCGCCCCAACCGCCAACCCGGGTAATCCGCACAGCAGAAACCCAATCCCGGGATTGCCGGTCAACCACAGCGTAGCGGCATAAACCAGCGGCAACAGCAACCCGCCCAGCTGCCCGAAACTCAATACCCCGCCCGTCGCCGCCCCAGGCATGCCCGCCGGCGCCAGCCGCACGCATTCGCTCAGAACCACCCCATGCCACGACATCACCGTGGCACTCAGCGCGATCGCCACCGCCGCGGTCAGCCATACCGGCCAGTCCGCCCCAATCATCCCCAGCGCCGCCGCCCCCACCGCCATGCCGAACGCCAGCCACGCCATCAGCAACCGCGGTGCCACATACCCGCTGCCGATCCAGCCCCAGAAGATGCGCCCCGGCACCGCCACGATCATCGCCAGCGAATACATCGCCCCGGCACCCTCCAACCCATAGCCGAGCGAGGTCAGCGTAATCACGAAATACGAGGTGAACACCGTCTGCAGCCCATTGAACGCGAAACACGCCAGCGCCAGGTTGCGCAGCGGCGGCGCGCGCAACACCGCGGCAATGGTGGTGGCGAAATCGCCCAACCGCACGGGATAGCCAGGTTGGCGGTCGGCATCGAATTGGCGCCGCATCGGCTGCAGCATCGCCACGAACACGAAACACGCCGCCGAGGTCGCCAACAGCGCCCCCTGCCAGCCCCACAGCCCGGTCAGCCACGGCCCCAGCAGGCCGGCGATCAACAGCGCCACCGGCACCGCGGTCTGCTTGATCGCAAACACCAGCGGCATCAACCGCGGCGCTGTGTAGCGTGCCAATAGATGCGAACTCGCCGGGGTCGACATCGCCGAGCCCCCGGCGCCGACCACCGCCGCCACCACCCACAACGCCAAGGGCCCGGCCGCCGAAATCGCCAGCCCCCCGGCCACCAGCGCCAGCGCCGCCTGGCTTACCCGCAGCGCCCCATGCCGCAGGATGAACCCGCCGCAGCCCAGCTGGAAGAACAGCGAGGACAACGCCGCGATCGCTACGTAGACCCCCAGCAGCGCCGGATCGACCGCCAGATCGGCAACAATCGCCGGCGCGATGATCGGCGGCAGCCCCCGCCCGACGGTCGCAAAGGTCTGCTGCACCGACATCGCGCCCAGCGCCAGCAGCATCAGGGAGGTGGCACGCTCGGTCACGCCCGGTCTCGCGCAGCCACCCCTACCCGATCCGCCGCCGATACAGCGCGATCAGCCGCTCCCAATGCCGCTCGGCCGCGGCCACGTCGTAGATACTCCGTTCGGGAAACGCAAAGCCGTGATGCGCACCCGGATACATCTCCAACTCGCCCGCAGCCCCGGAGACGTCGAGCAACGCCTTCAGCTCGGCGACCATCGGCAACGGCGCCAACTCGTCATGCTCGGCGCAGGAAATGTAAAGCTCGGCCGTCCCCCGCCCCAGGGTCAGATGCGGGCTTTCCACGGCATCGCTGACGAGCCAGGTGCCGTAGAACGACGCCGCCGCTGCCACTCGTTCGGGAAACCGCGCCGCCGCCGCCAGCGCATACGGCCCACTCATGCAATACCCGTGCGCGCCCACCGGCCCGGCCTTCGCCGGCACGAACCCGTCCAAAAACCGCAGCATCGCCGCCACATCGTCCATCACCGGCGGAATCGTCATCTTGGTGCGGATCACCCGCATCCGGTCGCGCTCGCCATCGCCCATCACCAACACGCCCGGCCCGAATTTCGTGTCGCTTCCGGCACGGTAGTACAGGTTCGGCAACAGCACGCAGTAGCCCGCCGTGCCTAGCCGCCGAGCCATCATGTAAAGCTCTTCGCGAATGCCCGGCGCATCCATCAACATCAGCACCGCCGGATGCGACCCGCCGCGCTCGGGGTGCACGACGAACGTCTCCATCCCGCCGTTGGACGTTGGTATGTCGACGATTTGTTCTATCATGTGCTTATCTCCAAGAAAGGTGAGGGCGCCGCCCTCAACCCGCGGGGGCCTCGCCCCCCACCCCCTCCAAAAGATGGGCCAGGGGGCACGGCCCCCAGGCGGGTCAAGGGCCG
>JBBQOT010000687.1:0-2239 GCA_038331165.1 Acetobacterales bacterium | reverse complement strand
GGCGAGGATGGTGGGGTAGCCGATCTGGGCGGGGGAATAGGCCGGCAGCACGCGCTCGATCGAGGCCAGCATGTCTTGCGGCCGGCCGAGCCAGAAATTGACGAAATGGGCCAGGCGCACCGCCAGCACGTCGTGCGGGTGGCGGCGCAGAATCGCCTCCCACAAGGCGATGGCGCGGTCGAGGTCGTCGTCGATCCAGGCGGCGAGGGCGTCGGCGTGGCGGCACTCGCGCTCGGTAGCATCGGCCGACAGGCGCTGCGCATTGGCCAGGGCGGCGCGAGCGGCGGGGATCAGGGCGGTCTTGTAGCCCAGCATCATCATGTAGCCGTGGATGCAATGGGCGAAGCCGACATCCGGGGCAGCCGCCAGCAGGGCGGCCAGGCGCTGCGGCAGGTCGGCGCGGTAGCGCAGGAACCCGTCGGTCAGGTGGTCGAACCCGGCCACCGCGGCTGCGGAGTCGGTCGACAGTTCCAGTCCTTGCGCGTCTTTCATCCGTGCCTCCCAGGGCGTGGTCGGGAGGGATGGTCGAGGATTGTGCGGCGGTTGCCAAGCGCGGGCGAGTAGGCTCCCTTTGCTGCGGCGCATCAGGGGATGGATGATGGAATACACGACGCTGGGTGCGACCGGGCTGAAGGTGAGCGTGGCCGGGCTGGGCTGCGGCGGGTTCAGCCGGCTTGGGCTGGGTCGCGGGCGCAGCGAGGACGACGCCATCGCCGTGGTGCATTCCGCTTTGGACCATGGGGTGAACCTGATCGACACCGCCGCGGCCTATGGCACCGAGGAGGTGGTGGGCCGGGCGCTGGTGGGGCGACGCGAGGGGGTGGTGTTGGCCACCAAGGCAATGATCCGCGATGGCGCACGGGCGCTGACCGGGGCCGAGGTGACGGCGAGCCTGGAGGCGTCGCTGAATCGGCTGCGCACCGACCGGGTGGAGGTGTTCCAGCTGCATGCGGTGCTGCCGCGCGAATACGACTATGCCATGACCGAGATCGTGCCCGCGCTGGTGCGCGCCAAGGCAGCGGGCAAGATCGGCCATATCGGCATCACGGAGACGGCGCCAAACGATCATGCGCACGCCACCCTGGCGCGCGCGCTGAACGACGCGGTGTGGGAAACCATGATGGTGGCGTTCAACATGATGCATACCAATGCGCGGGCGACGGTGTTTCCGCGCGCGATGGCGCAGGGTGTGGGAACGCTGCTGATGTTTGTGGTGCGCAACGTGTTCAGCCAGCCGGAGCGGCTGGCCGATGAGATGCGGGGACTGGTGGCGGCGGGGACGCTGCCGGCCGCTTTGGCGGGCGATCCGCTGGGGTTCCTGTTGCATGAAATGGGTGCCAGCAGCCTGACCGACGCGGCCTATCGCTTCGTGCGCCATGAGCCTGGGGTGGACGTGGTGCTGTTCGGCACCAGCGATGTCGGGCATCTCAGGGAGAACATCGCCTCGATCCTGAAGCCGCAATTGCCGGCGGCCGATCTGGCGCTGTTGCGGGAGCGCTTCGGGCATTTGGTGGGGGTGGGGCTGGATGGGCCGAAGGTGGCGGCCTGATCACACTTTCGCCGTGGCGGCGCGCGGGTTAGGGTGCGCGGCACGGATGGGTGGCCGAGCGGTTTAAGGCAGCGGTCTTGAAAACCGCCGTGCGTTTGCGCGCACCGTGGGTTCGAATCCCACCCCATCCGCCAATTACTGTCTCTAAATATCTGAAATATAACGATATTTCTTGAAGTTCCTGCAAAATTACGCCATAATTTGCCACTAGTTGGCGCTGTCTGAACGACACCGCGGCCCGTGAACTAACGGCAGGCAATGAGCTATTTCGCTGGACATTCCAGCAACCGGACCGGGCTACCTCGCCTGCCAGGCCGGCCTCGTCGGCGAGCGCTGCATCAAGGCCATGCTCGACCCCGCCGGCTCCACCGCCCACGTCAACCTCGTCGTCTGCGTTCGCCGAGTTCCACCACCTGTTCGAAATCCAGCGCCACTTCGCCGAACTGATCGACGCGCTGACGCCAGAAAAAGCCCCATGACGACAGCCGCGCGCCAAAAAGGAAGTCTTCTTTTTGTGAACAAAAAGAAGCAAAAAAACTTCACCGTGAACCTGGCCGGCCCGGACGGATTGGAGCAGGTCAATGCGACGCGGCCGTATCGCGCCGAGCCGCTGCGCATCGACGAGACCGCCAGCTTCGAGGCTGTGCTGCGGACATTGCAGCCGGCCATCGGCAGCTTGTCGTCGGGACC
>JBBQOT010000686.1:0-2241 GCA_038331165.1 Acetobacterales bacterium | reverse complement strand
CAAGAACTTCAAGGTGCCGAGCGCCTATGTGCTGCCGTTGCTGCTGGGGGTTGGGCTGTATGCCGCGCTGCTGGTGGCCGATCCCTGGCTGGCGCTTGCGGGCGGGGGCTTGGTGTATCTCGGCATGCTGCCGTTCAGCGCCCGCAGCTACCGCCGACTGCGGGGCGAGGCGGAGGCCAGCGGCGGCTGACCGAAAGGATCGCTGACATGTACCCGACCGCGCCACGCGACGCCCGCGCCATTCATGCGTGGCACGCCCATGTCTATTTCGACCCCGACGATCGCGCGCGCGCGTTGCTACTGCGCGAGTGGCTCGGCGCGCGCTTCCCCGCCGCGGTGCTGGGGCGCTGGCATGGCGGGCCGGTCGGGCCGCATCCGCGCGCGATGTACCAGATTGCCTTCGGCCCCGAGCTGTTCCCGATGCTGGTGCCGTTCCTGGCGCTGAACCGCATGGGGCTGACCGTGCTGGTCCACCCCGAAAGCGGCCGGCCGAAGGACGATCATCTGTTGCACGCGCTATGGCTCGGCGAGGTGCTGCCGCTGAACGCCGACATCCTGCCCGAGGTGGAGACCGCCCCATGAGCAGCCCCGAGATCGAATGGCGCCGCCTGCGCGCCGACCAACTGCGCGAGATGGCGCGGCAGGACGCCGTGGTGATCCTGCCGCTCGGCTCCATCGAGCAGCACGGGCCGCATCTGCCGGTGGAGGTTGATTCCCGCCTGGGCGAAGAGGTGGCGCTGCGCACCGCGCGGGTGATGGCCGAGCGCGGGCGGCCCGTGTTGGTGCTGCCGATGTTCTGGCCTGGGATCTCCGAACACCACATGAGCTTCGGCGGCACGGTCACGCTGGGCTTCGACACCTATCGCGCGGTGGTGGAGGATATCTGCCGCTCCGTGGTGCGGGCCGGGTTCCGCCGTATCGTGCTGCTGAACGGGCATGGCGGCAACGACAACGGCCTGCGGGTGATTGCCGACGAGCTGACGCCGAAGCTGGGCGTGCCGATCGTGCAGTTCACCTACTGGTACGCGGCCGCCGAGGCGATCGCGGCGATCCTGGAGACGCAGAAGGGGCTGCAGCACGCTTGCGAGGCGGAGACGGCCATGATGATGGCGGTGCGCCCGGAGCTGGTCGCTGAGGACCGGATCCCCTTGGCCAAGGTGAACACCACGCCGGACGTGTCCGACGTGGTCGGCGGCGGCGTGTACATGTGGCGGGCGATCGGCGCGCGTTCCTCCTCCGGCGTGATCGGCAACCCGGAGGCGGCGAGCCCGGCCAAGGGCACGCGGCTGTTCGAGGCGGTGGCGGCGACATTGGCCGAAAAGCTCGGCAACGCGGAGCTGTGGGCACTGCCCTGGCAGGCTGAACGGGTCGAGTAGCGCATGGCCGGCCGCCCCGAAGCCGCGCCGGAGCACGGGCTGAGGCGCACCCTGACGCTGTGGCCGCTGGTGTTCTACGGGCTGTCGGTGATCGTGGGGGCCGGCATCTACGTGGCGATCGGGGCGGTCGCCGACCGGGCGGGCACGGCGGCGCCGCTGGCCTTCCTCGTGGCCGGCGTGGTCGCCGGCTGCACCGGGCTCTGCTACGCCGAATTGGCCGGACGGGTCCCGGAGGCGGCCGGTGCTGCGGCCTATGTGCGGCACGGCTTCGGCTCCAATCACCTGTTTTTCGCCACCGGGCTGGCGCTGGCGTTGTCGATTGTGGTGGCGACCGCCTCGATCGCCGCGGGCGCGGTGCAGTACCTGCGGGTGCTGGTGGACCTGGCGCCGGCAGTGCTGACGGCGGGGCTGGTGGTGCTGTTCACCCTGGTCGCGGCGGTGGGCGTGCGCGAGAGCGTAGGGTTGGCCGCCGGGGTGGGGGTGGTGGAGATCGCCGGGCTGCTGGTGGCCGTGGCGGTCGGGTTCTCCAGCGCCGGGGGGTTCGACCCGGCGACGCTGGTGCCGGTGGGCCTGGCGGGGTGGAGCGGGGTTGCGGCGGGGGCATTCATCGCCTTCTTCGCGTTCATCGGCTTCGAGAGCCTGGCCAACATGGGCGAGGAAGTGCGCGACCCCGCTCGCACCCTGCCGCGTGGAATCCTCGCGGCGATCGCGGCGAGCGTGGTGCTGTACCTGGCTGTATCGCTGGCGGCCGTGGCGAGCGGGCGAACCTCCGGGTCGCTGGTCGGGCTGTTCCAAGGGGTGGGGGCGACGCTGTTCGCCGTGGTCGGCACGATGGCCGTGGCCAACGGTGTGCTGGTGCAGATCA
>JBBQOT010000685.1:0-2242 GCA_038331165.1 Acetobacterales bacterium | reverse complement strand
CGGCTTGAGTTTCTCGACGTGCTGTTTGGCGACCAGCCGGCGCTGACCCCGGTGGAGAGCTTCTACCAGGGCATGCTGGCCGGGAACCTCGACGAGGTGCAGAACGCCGCCGACCTGTTGCTGAAGGACCGGTCGCTGTCGGCGTATTACGACGATGTCGCGGTTCCTGGCTTGCAACTCGCCACCATCGACATCGGGCGCGGTGTGCTGACTGACGCCCAGGTCAGCCGTATCGCCACGGGAGTGGCCGAGCTGGTGGGCGAATTGTCCGACCACGAAGATGGGGACGCGCCTGAGGCGGAGCCAGTTGCAGATTTATGGAGCGCGCCGTCGGCGGTCCTGTGCATTGCTGGGCGCGGCCCGCTCGATGCAGCGGCGTCGGCCATGCTCGCCCAGTTGCTCACGAAGCGCGGCATCGGCGCCCGCGTGGTGCCGCAGGCCGATATCGCCACCCGCGCGGCGTTGGCGACGATCGATGTTGCGGGTGTTCTGATGGTCTGCCTGTGCCATGTCAGCGTTGCCGGCACGCCGGCAAACCTGCGCTACTCCGTGCGCCGCCTGCGCACTCGGCTGCCGGCTGCGACCATTCTCGTCAGCCTGCCGCCGAGTGAGGTCGCCAATGACGATCGCCTGCGCGCTGCTATCGGGGCCGAACGCTACGCCGTGTCACTGGCCATGGCGGTCGATGCCTGCCTGGAGCAGGCGCGTGCCGGGGGGGATTGAAGGGCCACTGGGGGACATGTGGGTGTGCCGCGGCATGGTGTCGCCGATGTTCGCCTTGCCGGTGGCCGGCATTGGTCTTGTCAGCGGGATTTCGTCATCATCGGCGCGGCTGCGCCTGGGCGAGAAAGAACCGGACCATCAGCAGGGAGGCATCGGGGCCGCGCGGGTCGGTGTAGGTTCCCGTGGCGTCGCCGCCCGACCAGGCATGGCCGCCGCCGTGCACGACCCATTGTTCCAGCACCGGCGTGGCGCCTTCGGCTGCGAACAGGGTGCGGGTGTAGGCATGCCCGCCGGGTACGTGCCCCTGTTGGATGGTGCGATGCAGCAGTGCCGGATCGCTGCCCGCCGCCTGTGCGAGCACCTGGTCGCCGTTGCGGGCATTCACCGTGGTGTCGCGATCGGCGTGGAAAACGATGGTGGGCACGACTCTGTGCAGCGTGGCCGCGCGCGCGGGGGTAGCGCCGTGGCGCATGGCGCGCAACGCCGCGCGCAGGCCGCTGGCGGCCCCGCTGGCCAGGCCGGAGTGCACGCCGATGGCAGCGAAGACATCGGGATAGGCCGCCCCCATGATCGCCGCCATGGCACCGCCCGCCGACAACCCCGCCACATAGATGCGATGCGGATCCACGCGTTCCGCCCCCGCGACCTGTAGCGCGATGCCGGCGATCAGGGCAGGCTCGCCGTGGTCTCGGCGCTGACTGTCCGGCCGGAACCAGTTCCAGCATTTCTGCGCGTTGGCCGCCGCCGGCTGCTCGGGATAGGCGACGAGGAAACCGTGTTTCTTGGCCAAGACGTTCATCCGCGTTCCGGCGGCGAAATCGTCGGCCGACTGGGTGCAGCCATGCAGCATCACCAGCAGCGGCATGAGGCGTTTGTGGCGGGTGGCGGGAATGTACAGCTTGTAGAGGCGCTTGCCGTGCGCGCTGCTGAAGCTGCGGGAAAAAAAGCCGACAGTGGCGCCGGGGCGCGGTGCGCGCTGCTTCGCTGGCGCCGGCGGGCGGGGCGGCTGGAGCCTCGATGCGGCTTTGAGGACAGCGTGAAGAACCCGCGCCGGCTTCACGACGGTGCCGTGCAGTGCCTTGCGGAGGAAGCCGGTTCCCGTCAGCAGCGACCCGACCCGCATCAAGCGGGCGGCCGCGCGCATACTGCCAAACCGGCGGGCCATATCGTTCCTTCCCGCCGCTGGAGCGTGATCGCTTGAGGTTGTTGTCCGGCGAAGATCCCGGTGGAGCGGCGGCGCGACTCATGCCAGCCACCGAAAATTGTGATCCATCGATAGGCAAGGCCTAGGCTTCGCCCAGGACCCACCAGGGGCCGAGCCCCTGGACCTCCTGTTAATCAAATAACAGTGGGTTTCCAAAGGCCGTCGGCCTTTGGTGGGTCCAGGGTGAAGCCCTGGCCTTGCCTTTCTTCGTAGGTCAATTAATTGAATGCTTGGTATCGGCGCAAGCACGGGTCTCCGTCTTGTCAACGAAAAGGCAATTATGGCTTGCCGCGGGCTTTCCACCGCAGTCAACGC
>JBBQOT010000684.1:0-2245 GCA_038331165.1 Acetobacterales bacterium | reverse complement strand
GGCAACCGTGATCGCGCTGCTGGCGCCGGCGGTGATCTCGGCGGCGCTGGCCGAGCGCTGGCAACGCGGCGACTGGTGGTTGCGCTATGGCGTGGCCTTCAACTGGGCGCAGTGGGCAGTGCCGATCGTCGCCGTGGCGCTGCTGATGTCGGCGGGCGCGCTGCGCCGCATCGGGCTGGGCGAGCAGCCGGCGGCGATCGTGGTGCTGTTCGCGATCGCCGGCTATGGCATGGGGCTGCACTGGTTTCTGGCGCGCCACGGGCTGGGTCTGGGGCCCGGCCGGGCGACGCTGCTGGTGATCGTGGTCAATCTCGGCACGGTGGTGCTGGTGATGGCGCCGCGTTTCGTCGCCGCGGCGTTGGGATGAGCGTCGCGGCGGCGGGCCCGTGGATGGGCCTGCGCGCCGCGTTGCTGTTGGCGCGCGGGCGGGAAGATGGCGCAGCACTGATCGGTGCCGAGGGGCCGGACGACCAGATTGCGCGGGCGCGCCACAGTTTCCTGGCGATATTGTTCTGCGTGCCGGTCTTCCTGGCTGTCCAGGTGCTGGGTCGCGACGCCGAGTTTCCGGCGATGGCGCGCGAATTCGTCGGCTTCGTGCTCGGCTGGCTCGGCTATGCGGTGCTGTCGTACCATCTGGTGGCGGGCATGGGGCGGGCGGTGCTGTGGCCGCGCTTCGTGGCACTGTGGAACTGGTGCAACCTGGTGCAGTACCTGCTGATGGCGGCCACGCTGGTGCCGTCGCTGCTGGGCGCGCCGACCTTCGTGGTGCAGGCCGCCTGGCTGGTGGCGATGTTCTGGTCGCTATGGCTGCAATGGTCGGCAACGCGGCTGACCCTGGCGCTGCCCGGCGGCCGGGCGGCGCTGTTGGTGGCCGCCGACATGGCGCTGGGCCTGATGGTGCTGCGGCTTACCGGCTGAACAGGTCATCGGGGTAGCGCACCTCGACCAGCATCAGGCCCTCGGCCGGTGCGGTCGGACCGGCGGCGGCGCGGTCGCGCGCGGCCAGGGCGGTGGCCACCCGCGCGGCCGGCCAGGCGCCCTCGCCCACCAGCTTCAGCGTGCCGACGATGTTGCGCACCTGATGGTGCAGGAAGCTGCGCGCATCGGCCTCGATCAACACCTCCTCGCCAAGCCGGCCGACGTCGAGCCGGTCGAGCGTACGCACCGGCGACTTCGCCTGGCAGGCGGTGGCACGGAACGAGGTGAAATCGTGCAGCCCGAGCAGCAAGCGCGCCGCCTCGCCCATCGCCGTGACGTCGAGCCGGTCTCGAACATGCCAGGCCCGTCCCGCCTCCAGCGCCGGCCGGGCAGCCCGGTTGATGATGCGATAGCGATAGGCGCGGCCGATCGCCGAAAAGCGCGGGTTCCACCCATCCGGCGCCAACGCCGCGCGCAGCACCGCGACGGCATGCGGCTTCATGTGGAAGTTCAACGCATCGCGCAGCCGGGCCCCGGCGATATCGCGATCAAGGTCGAGGCTGGCCACCTGTCCGCTGGCATGCACCCCGGCATCGGTGCGCCCGGCTGTGATGCTGACCACCGGCGCACCGCCGACGAGGTGTGACGCCGCCGCCTCCAGCACCTGTTGCACCGAAACCCCTACCGCCTGGCGCTGCCAGCCGACGAAGCCGGTGCCGTCGTATTCCAGCGTCAGGGCGTAGCGCGGCATCAACCCAGCCGGGTGCCGGGCGGCACGCCATGGCCGCGCAGAAAAGCATCGGCCGGCATGGCCGCGCGGCCGGGCACCTGCACCCGGGTCAGGCGCAGCCCACCGCCGCCCTCCCCTGCACCGGTGGCCACCAGCAAAGCGTCGTCCAGCACCGTGCCGGGGGCACCCTGACCCGGTTGCGGCACGGCGGTCAGCACCTTCAGCATCACACCGTCGAGCATGGTGAAGGTGGCGGGCCAGGGATTCAGCGCCCGCACCTGGCGGTCGAGGGCCGCAGCGTCGCGCGCCCAATCGATGCGGCCGTCATCGCGGGTCAGCTTGGGGGCATAGCTCGCGCCCTCCTCGGACTGCGCCACCGCTGGCGGGTTTTCGT
The DNA here is from genome assembly GCA_038331165.1 of Acetobacterales bacterium. Classification (GTDB taxonomy): domain Bacteria; phylum Pseudomonadota; class Alphaproteobacteria; order Acetobacterales; family Acetobacteraceae; genus CAMDGX01. The sequence continues at coordinate 203 of JBBQOT010000684.1, read as the reverse complement.
CCAGCGCGCGCAGAACAAGGCGGGAACCGATGGCGGCCAGCGCGTCGTGCAGGTCGCTGGCGGTGGTGCTGGCGGTGATTGGCACCGCTTCCCGCAGCAGCATCGCGCCGGTGTCGAGCCCGGCATCCATCTGCATGATGGTGATACCGGTCTCGGTGTCGCCAGCCCGCAGCGCCGCCTGGATCGGCGCGGCCCCGCGCCAG
>JBBQOT010000683.1:0-2245 GCA_038331165.1 Acetobacterales bacterium | reverse complement strand
ATCGGCGTGCCGGTCCAGGGCTTGAAACGGTAGCCGAAGGTATACAGGTCGCTGTCGGACCGGATGCCAGGATATTTGTGCGTCCACCACGTGCCGCCGAACGTCTCCTGCGCCTCCAACACCACGAAGCTGGTCCCGGGGCATTGCTGCGTCAGGTGATAGGCCCCGCCCACGCCCGAGATGCCGGCGCCGACGATCAGCACATCGAAATGCTCGGCCGGCAGCACGGCCGGGCGGAAGGCGAGCGTGGCGGTGTCGTTCATCGTGTCCGTTCCTCGCGTTCGGTCGCAATCCCAGCCACGCGGCCGGACCACGATGTCGGATGATATCATAGGCCCTGCGCCGCACCCGGCCAAGCCGGCCCGCGCATGGCTTGCATCCTACCCATTTGCGCCGCGACGGCTCCCCGTCAAGCGTGATGGCAGGCAACCTGATGCGCCGCATCGCCCGCCAGCTTCGGCTCCTCCTGGCGGCACACCGCGGTCGCCATCGGGCAGCGGGTATGGAACCGGCACCCCGGCGGCGGGCTGATCGGGCTTGGCACCTCGCCTTGCAACACCTGGCGCGGCCGATGGCGCTGCTTCGGGTCCGCCACCGGCAACGCCGCCAGCAACACGGAGGTATAGGGATGCCGCGGCGCCGCATACAGCAGGCGCGTGTCGGCCAATTCAACAATCTTGCCCAGGTACATCACCGCCACCCGCGTGCACAAATGCCGCACCACGGACAGGTCGTGGCTGATGAACAGGTAGGTCAGGCCGAACTGCTCGCGCAGGTCCGCCAACAGGTTCAAAACCTGCGACTGCACCGATACGTCCAGCGCCGAGACTGGCTCGTCGAGCACCACGAACTCGGGGTCCACCGCCAACGCCCGCGCAATCCCGATCCGCTGCCGCTGCCCGCCCGAGAACTGGTGCGGGTATCCGTCCGGATACACCTGCCCCAGCCCGACCGTGCGCAACAGGTCGCGCACCCGCGCCCTGCGCGCCGCCCGCGTCCGGTGGGCGCCGTGCACCATCCCCTCGGCGATGATGTCCTCGATGGTCATGCGCGGGTCGAACGACGAGTACGGGTCCTGGAACACGATCTGCGCCCGGCTGCGGAAACGCCGCATCGCCGCCCGGCCCAGCCCGGCCACATCCTCGCCGCCATACCGCACCACCCCCGCGGTCGGCGGATCCAGGTGCAGGACCGTCCGCCCCAGCGTAGACTTGCCGCTGCCGGTCTCCCCCACCAGCCCCAGCGTCTCGCCGGCATGGATCGACAGGGTCACGTCGTCCACCGCATGCACCACCCGCTTCGGCTTCCCCCACAGCACCGTGCCCACCGGGAAATGCTTGGTCAGCCCCTGCATCTCCACCAGCGCGCTCATGCGTCCACCTCGGCCTTCCAGCACGCCGCCTGGTGGCCTGGCGCCATCATCTCCAGCACCGGCTCCGCCTCCCGGCACCGCGCCTCTGCGATCGGGCAACGCGGCCAGAAGCAGCAGCCCGGCGGCTTGTGCAGCAGGTTCGGCACTGTGCCGGGAATCGTCGCCAGCCGGCTGCCGATCTCCGCCAGGTCCGGGATGGAGGCCAACAGCCCGCGCGTGTAGGGATGGCGCGGGTTGGCGAAAATTTCCTCCACCGGTGCGGTCTCCACCACACGCCCCGCGTACATCACCGCCACCCGGTCGGCCATCTCGGCCACCACCCCCAGCGCATGGGTGATCAACAGCACCGCCATCCCGAACTCGGCCCGCAACTCGCGCATCAACGCCAGGATCTGCGCCTGCGTGGTCACGTCCAGCGCCGTCGTCGGCTCGTCGGCGATCAACAGGTCCGGCCGGTTCAGCAATGCGATGGCGATCATTACCCGTTGGCGCATCCCGCCCGACATCTCGTGCGGATAGTTGCCCATCCGCCGCTCCGCCTCCGGGATCTGCACCCGCTTCAGCATCGCCACCGCCAGGGCCCGCGCCTCCGCCCGCCCCATGTCGCGATGCGCCAGCACCGTCTCCATCAGTTGCGTGCCGATGGTGAATACCGGGTCCAGCGAGGTCATCGGCTCCTGGAACACCATCCCCAGCCGGTCGCCGCGCAGCCGCCGCATCTGTTCGTCGCTTTTGGGCACCAGGTCGTCGCCGTTCAGCAACACCTGCCCGCGCTCCACCACACCTGGCGGCCGCGGGATCAGCCCGATCACAGACAGCGCCGTCATTGTCTTGCCGCAGCCGCTCTCGCCCACCAGCGCCAAGGTCTCACCC
>JBBQOT010000682.1:0-2248 GCA_038331165.1 Acetobacterales bacterium | reverse complement strand
GGCCGAGCCGCCGGTGCCCAGCAGCGTCACCCGGATCATGCGGCTTTGGCGTACAGGCGGCGGAAATTCTCTGTGGTCAGCGTGGCCATGGCCTCGGCGCGCATGCCATGCACCTCGGCCAGCACGCGCGCGGTGTGGGCGACGTGGCCAGGCTCGTTGCGCTTGCCGCGAAACGGCACCGGCGCCAGATACGGCGCGTCGGTTTCCACCAGCAGGCGTTCGCGCGGTAAATCGCGCGCGATCTCGCGCAACTCCTGCGATTTCGGGAAGGTCAGGATGCCGGAGAAGCTGACATAGCCGCCCAGCGCCAACGCCGCCTCGGCCAGCGCGCGGGTGGAACTGAAGCAATGCAGCAGAAAGGCAAAGGGGCCGCCGAGCGCCGTTTCATCCTGCAGGATGGCGGCGATATCGGCATCGGCGTCGCGCGCATGGATGCACAGCGGCAATCCGGCCATCCGGGCGGCGCGAATATGGGCGCGGAAGCTCTCCCGCTGCGCCGCGCGGGGAGCCTTGTCGTAGAAATAGTCCAGGCCGGATTCGCCGATGCCGATCACCTTGGGGTGGCGGGTCTCGGCGACGATCGCCTCGGGCGTGGGCACCGGGGCCTCGCCGGCATTGTGCGGGTGGATGCCCACCGTGCACCACACCGTGGGATGAGCGTCGGCGATCGCGCGCATCTCGGCCGAGCGGCTGAGCCGTGTGCCGATGGTGACCATCTCGCCGACCCCGGAAGCGGCCGCCCGCGCCAGCACGCCGGCCAGGTCGTCGCCCTGGAAATAGTCGAGGTGGCAGTGCGAATCGATCAACATCAGTGGGTTATTCAACTTCTTCGACAAAACGTGGGAACACGCCTTGCGGCGGCGGCAGTGCGGTTCCATCGGCCAGCGCGGTTGCCAGCGCGGCGAAGTCGCGGGCATCGGACGGCACGCCGAGTTGGTCGAGCATCGCCGCCGTCTTCTCTGGCATTACCGGCTGCAACAGGGTCGCGACCGTGCGGATGACATCGGCCAGCACCCGCAGCACATGCCCCATCCGCACCGGGTCGGTCTTGCGCAGCGCCCAGGGCGCCTGCCGGTCGATATAGGCGTTGGCAGCTCGGATCACCTTCCAGATCTCCTCCAGCGCCTCGCCGAAGGCCTGGCGGTCCATCTGGGCGCGCACCGCCGGCAGCAGCGCTTCGGCCGCAGCCAGGATCTCGCCATCGTCATCGCTGCGCGGGCCCGGCGCGGGCAAGGCGGCATCGCAGTTGCGCGCAATCAGCGACAGGCTGCGCTGGGCGAGGTTGCCCAGATCGTTGGCTAGCTCGACATTCAGCCGTGAGATCAACGCTTTGCGCGAAAAAGTTCCGTCGTTGCCGAAGGGCACTTCGCGCAGCAGAAAATAGCGCAGCGAATCCAGCCCGTAGCTGTCGGCCAGTTCCTGCGGGTCAAGCACGTTGCCGAGCGACTTGCTCATCGTCTCGCCGCCGACCGTCCACCAGCCATGGGCGAAAACGCGCTTCGGCGGCGCGATGCCGGCGGCCATCAGGAAGGCCGGCCAATACACGGCGTGAAAGCGCACAATATCCTTGCCGACCATGTGCAGATCAGCCGGCCAGAAGCCCCACCGCTCCGAAGTCTCGTCGGGGAAGCCGGCGGCGGTGATGTAGTTGGTCAGCGCGTCGAGCCAAACATACATCACATGCGCCGGGTCGCCGGGCACCTTCACGCCCCAGGTGAAGCTGGTCCGGCTCACCGAGAGGTCGCGCAGCCCCGATTTCACGAAGCTGGTGACCTCGTTGCGGCGGGTGGCCGGCGCGATGAAGTCGGGGTGGGCGTCGTAGAACGCCAGCAGCCGGTCCTGCCAGGCGGACAGACGGAAGAAATAGCTCGGTTCGACCACCCATTCCACCGGCGCGCCCGAGGGGGCGATTTTGCTGCCGTCGGGGCGCGTGGTCAGTTCGTCCTCATCGTAGAACGCCTCGTCGCGCACGGCATACCAGCCCTCGTAGCCGCCGAGGTAGATCTCACCCCGATCGACCAGCCGGCGCCAGAGCTCGGCGCACGCACGCTGGTGGCGTTCTTCGGTGGTGCGGATGAAGTCGTCGTTGGAAATGCCGATGCGCTGCGTCATCGCCTGGAACAGCGCGGAGGTGCCGTCGGTGAAGGCCTGCGCCGACATGCCGGCGGCGGCGGCGGCCTGCTCCACCTTCTGGCCGTGCTCGTCGGTGCCGGTCAGGAAGAACACATCGAACCCGTCCAGCCGCTTG
>JBBQOT010000681.1:0-2257 GCA_038331165.1 Acetobacterales bacterium | reverse complement strand
TGCCTGATCGAGGCGGTCGGCCGCGACCGCGCCGGGCTGGTGGCCGAGGCGGCGCGGAAATTCGGCAGCCAGTGCGTGGTGGTGGCGGTGGATGCCAAGCGCTCCGGGGATTCGTGGCACGTGTTCACCCATGGTGGGCGGCGTGACACGGGGATGGATGCTGTCGAGTGGTGCCGCCAGGTGGTGGCGCTGGGGGCCGGGGAGATTCTGTTGACCAGCATGGACCGCGACGGCACCGGACAAGGCTTCGACCTTGAGCTGTTATGCGCGGTGTGCGGCGCTGTGCGGGTGCCGGTGGTGGCCTCGGGCGGGGTTGGGACGTTGCAGCATTTTGTTGAGGGCGCGCAGGCTGGGGCCACCGGGTTGCTTGCCGCGAGTGTTTTTCATTTTGGTACGTTCACCATCGCACAGGTGAAGCAGGCGCTGGGCGAGGCCGGGTTGCCGGTGCGCCTGCCGCGCGCGATTGCGGCCTAGGGACACGACGCATGGCCAAATCCACCAAGAAGCGCGCACCCGCCGCCGACGCCGTGCCGGGCAAGAAAAGGGCCGCCCGCGAGGCCGCGTTGAAGAAGAACCCGGTCAAGAAGGTGGCGCCGAAAAAGGCCGCCGCAAAGGAAGCCGCCAGGAATCGCGCCGTTGTGGTCCCGCCCGCCGCGGCGCTGGCCCCGCCGATGGCCGTCGGCGCAGCACCGGCGGTACTCGACCGGCTCTGGACGGTGGTGAACGAACGACGCAGTGCCGACCCCGCGGTGTCGCACTCGGCCCGCCTGCTCCGACGCGGCACCGCCAAGGTGGCGCAGAAATTCGGCGAGGAAGCGGTGGAATGCCTGATCGAGGCGGTGGGCGGCACCCGCGAGTCGCTGATCGCGGAAAGTGCTGACGTGCTCTATCACCTCATTGTAATGTGGGTGAATGCAGGCGTGCGTACCCATGAGGTTTGGGCCGAGTTGCAGCGCCGTGAGGGCGTTTCGGGCGTGGCGGAGAAGGCGTCGCGGGCGCGGGAATTGCCGCTGGAGCAGGGTGTTTTGACGACGAAGATTCCGTAAGCGAGACCAGGGGGCCGAGCCCCCTGGACCCTCATTACTGAAGCAAGGGAGGCGGGGCGTGGCTGTCAAAGGGACTGGCGCGTACGATGATGGCAACATCTTTGCGCGGATCCTGCGCGGTGAGATTCCGTGCAGGAAAGTGCATGAGGATGACTGGTCGCTGGCGTTTCACGACATCAATCCCCAGGCGCCAACGCATGTGCTGGTGATCCCGAAGGGGCGGTATGTGTCCTGGGCCGATTTTTCGGCGCGCGCCGGCGAGGCGGAGATTGCCGGGTTTGTTCGTGCGGTGGGCCAGGTGGCGCGCGACCTGGGCCTGGAAGAGCCGGGGTATCGCCTGCTGGCCAATATTGGCGAAGACTCCGGCCAGGAGGTGCCGCATTTGCATCTACACATCTTCGCCGGGCGGCCGTTGGGCCCAATGCTGTCCCGACCTTAACGGATAAAGTTTTTTTGCTTCTTTTTGTTCACAAAAAGAAGATTCTTTCTCGGTTCAGACTGGCTGAAACGTCGTGTCGGTAGTCGCATCGATCAGCAGCGGCTCGGGACCGGCGAGGCCTCGTTTCAGGGCGGCGATGAAGTCGGGGATTGTTTCGACCCGGACGGCATCGACGCCCAGTGATTTCGCCAGGGCGGGGAAGTCGATTGCCGGTTCGGACAGTTCCATGCCGACGTAGCGGCCGCGTTGGGCGGCGATGCCTTTGGTGGCCGACAGGCGTTGCTTGAGGATGCGGTACGAGCGGTTGTTGAGGATCACGAAGGTGATGCCGAGTTTTTCGTGTGCGGCGGTCCAGAGGGCCTGGATGGAATACATGGCGCTGCCGTCGCCGATGACCGCGACGACAGGGCGGTTGGGCAGGGCGAGTTGCACGCCGATGGCCGCCGGCAGGCCCCAGCCGATGCCGCCGCCGCGGTTGCCGTAGAGGCCGCCGGGCTGGGCGTGGCGTAGGAACTGGAACATGCCGGCGCCGGAGGAGATGGATTCGTCGACCACCACCGCGTTGGCTGGCAGGGTCTCGCCGAGGGCCTTCATGAGGGCAAGTGGGGCGATGGGGGTGCGGTCGGCCAGGGCTTCGGCCTGGGCGGTGAGTTTGGCGAGGTCGGCGGCGACGGCGGTGGCGACCTGGGCGCGACGGGCTTGGGCGCGGGCGATGCCGTCGGGGCCCAGGGCGGTGTTCAGCGCGGTGGTCAGGGCGGGCAGCGTTGGGAGG
>JBBQOT010000680.1:0-2258 GCA_038331165.1 Acetobacterales bacterium | reverse complement strand
GAACGCCTCGGGCACCACGGTGTCGAACTTGAGGATGTCGGCGATGTCGTAGACGAAGCTCTGCGGCTTGCCGGTGTGCAGAAAGCCGATCGCGGGCGCATAGCCGGCCGCCAGTACGGCGGCTTCGGCAATGCCGTAGAGCGCCGCGGTGGCCGCCGAGAGGCACCGGTTCACCACGTCCGATGCGTCCCATTCGGTGGGGTCGTAGCGTCGCCCGTCCCAGCGCACGCCGTGGCGTTGGGCCAGCAGGCGATAGGTCTCGCGCACCCGTGCACCTTCGATGCCGCGCAACTGGTCGACTGAGCGGCGGGCGGGCGCGTCTTCGCCGAAGCGCATCGCGTACATTTTCCGCACCACGCGCAGGCGCGCCTCGTCGTCGAGTGCCAAACGGGCTTGCAGCAACAGGCGGTCGGCACGTGCGCCGCCGGGTTGGCCGGCGGCATAGAGGCGGACACCGGCCTCGCCGACCCAGATCAGCAGCGTGCCGGCGCGCGCGGCCAGCACGACCGCCATGTGGCTCACCCGGGTTCCTGGTTCCAGCATCAGGCAGGCGAGACCGCCGATGGGGATGTGGGTGCGGATGCCGGTCTCGTCGACCAGCACGAAGGCACCGTCGAGAACATCGAGCCGGCCCTTCTCGACGAACAGGATCGAGGCGCGATCGCGCAGCGGAATTGGCCGCGGCGGCGGCAGCCCGGGCATCGGGCGCGCTTCGCTCATATGCGACTGGTCCTCAGCGCGCTCATGCGCGACGGATCAACATCAAGCCACAGCCGAAGGCGCGGGCGCGGCCGAAGCCAGTGGCCATTGCGGCAAGAAACCGTGCCGGCTCCCGCACGGCCAGCCGCCCGGCAATGTCGATGCGGCCGAAGATGGCCGGCGGCGCACCGTCCCGGGCGATCCGCTCGCGCTCGTAACCATCCACCCCCGCTTCCCCTTCGACATCGAAGCCGTGCGCGGCACCCTGGCGCGCCAGCCAGCTCCGGCCAGCGACCGCTAATACCGCCAGCCGCTCGGCGGCCCTTCTTTCCGGCTCGACGTGGCGCAACTGGTCAAACACCACATCATGCCGCTTGCCGCGCTGGCCGGGCCCCGCCGAGCGCGAGACGACCGGGTTGGCGCGCAGGCTGAAACCCAGCCGGTCGCCCGCCGTCAGCGCGGGGGCGAAGTCCTTGGTGTCGAGCTCGAACAAATCGTCCAGCGGCACCGGTGGGCGCGACGACAGGGCCAGGAACCGACCTGGCGCTTCCTCGCGCCACAGGAAGTCGCGCCGGCGGTCCGGCCCATCAGCGAACAGCGCCCACACCAGCCGGTGTGCCGCCAGCGTGCGCGCGCCGGGCTCCGCCGGCACCAGCAGGTTGGCCAGCGCCACCACCGGCGCATCGCGCCGCAGCCGGGCGCGGGTGAGGAACAGCGCGCTCATGGACCACCCACCCCCAGCACCGCCTCCTCGCGCAGGTCGAACTGCCAGCGCCGGCGGGAGCGCGGCTGGTCGCGGCGCAGCTCGATCCGCCGCAGCCGTGGGTCGTCGCGGGCGATATCGGCGGCGTCCAGCACCACCACCGCCTCGCCCGGTGCGTCGGCCAGGCTGTCGCGCAGCAGACGGTGACCGTCCCGCAGATGCGCTTCCGGCCCGGTTGCGCGGCGTTCCAGCAACGCCGCCGCCGGGTCGGCCGCCTCGGCGATACGCGGCGCCAGCGGCAGGCCGAGCGGGCAGGATTTGCGGCCCAGGCTCGGGGTGAAGACTGGCCGCTCCATCGCCGCCGCCAGCGCCTCCAGCGACCAGCGTGCCGCGACGCGCGGCCACAGCGCGCCGAGATGCCAGGCGCCACTGCGGTAGTCGCGGCGCGACAGGATGGTGTTCAGTTCCGGCGCGGCCAGTTCCTGCGCCCGCGTGGCGAAGCGCCGGCCGCGCTGGGTCGATGGCACCTGGGTGGTGTGGTAGTCGGCCAACAGCCGGCCCGGCGCATGGCAGAACAGCGCCAGGCCGTAGTCCTCCGCCAGGGCCGCCTGCGCCGCGTCGTCGTCGCGCCACACACCAAGGCAGGCGCCGACCAGGCCCAGCACCGCCGAGCGCGCCGGCCGGTCCCAGCCGCCCCGCCGCTCGCCCACAGCGATGCCGCCAAACGACGCGAGCGGGGCAACCAGCGCGAAGGTCAGATAGGCGGGCATGGCGCTCTATTCCCGACAGAAGGCGACGATGTCGGCGAGGCTGCCTTCGCCCCCGAGCTCCATGCGGCAGGAGGCCGTGCCGGAGG
>JBBQOT010000679.1:0-2269 GCA_038331165.1 Acetobacterales bacterium | reverse complement strand
GCCAGAGGCAGCGCCTCTGGACTCCATTTGTTTAAGTGTTGTTTGGGGAAGGGGGCCATCACGGTGGTTGAAACATCCCGATGGCCCCCTTCCCCAAACAACCCTCGAGTCAGGGGTTCCAAGGGCGACGGCCGTCGCGCGAAGGCGCGCTCCGGACTTGGTGGGGTCGAGGGGCGAAGCCCCCGCCTTGCTTATTCCGCCTCAGGCCCTAAGGCCCGGAATTCACGCCGTGTTTACATCAGTGAAATGGCGGGACTTGAAAGCGCTTTGTAAGCATTGCGCACTAGCTTTGCGATCTCGTCGACTGTGGCCGCGCTGGCATCCCACGCGCGACCAGGGCCGGGGAGTGGAGTTCTCGCCATGAAGTTGCTCGTGACGGCCTTGCGCACGGTACTGGACGACCGGCGTGCCGCGAGCGCCACGGAATACGCGCTCATGGCCGGCATTCTCGCCGTCGGGCTGATTTCGTCCTTCGCCGCGCTGCTCAGCCGGATGCATAACGCCCTCAACGTGCTGAACTTCTGATCCTGCACGCATTCGACGGCACCCCGCGCGCTCAGCTCAGCGTCCGCCGCACCGCATCGCGCCATCCGGCAAACAGACGCTCTCGCGTTGCGCTTTCCATCGCCGGCATGAAGCGCCGCTGCAACGCCCAGTTCTTCGAGAATTCCTCCGGCGCCGGGCAAACCCCGGGGGCCACCCCGGCGAGATAGGCCGCCCCCAGGGCCGTGGTCTCCTGCACCACCGGCCGGTCGACCGGCGCGGCAAGCTGGTCGGCGAGGAACTGCATCGTCCAGTCGCTCGCCACCATGCCGCCATCGACGCGCAGAACCGTAGTGCCTGCACCCTGGGCCACGGTGCCCTGCCAATCCGCCCGCATCGCCTCGATCAGGTCGCGCGTCTGATAGGCCACACTCTCCAGCGCCGCGCGGGCGAACTCGGCGGGGCCGGAATTGCGGGTGAGGCCGAACATCGCGCCGCGCGCCTCGGCGTCCCACCACGGTGCCCCCAGCCCGGTGAAGGCCGGCACGAGGTAGACGCGCTGCGCCGGGTCGGCAGCTTCGGCCAGCCGGCCGGAGTCGGCGGCGTCGCCCAGCACGCCAAGCCCGTCGCGCAGCCACTGCACCGCCGCCCCGGCCACGAAGATCGCCCCTTCCAGAGCGTAGCTGCGCTTGCCGTCGAACTGCGCTGCCACGGTGGTCAGCATGCGGTTGCGGGACGGCACCGCCACGTCGCCGGTGTGCAGCAGCATGAAGCAGCCGGTGCCGTAGGTCGATTTCACCATGCCGGGCGAAAAACACGCCTGCCCGATCATCGCCGCCTGCTGGTCCCCGGCGATGCCGGCCACCGTGATGCTGCCGCCGAGCATCGTGGTCGTGCCGAAAGCGCCGGCGCAGTCGTGCACCTGCGGCAACATCGCGGCCGGGATGCCGAACAACTCCAGCATCGCCGGGTCCCAGCTGCCGCGCGCGATATCATACAGCATGGTGCGGCTGGCATTCGTGGCGTCGGTGGCGTGTACCCGCCCCTCGGTCAGCCGCCACAGCAGCCAGGTATCGACGGTGCCGAAGGCCAGCCGCCCGGCCTCGGCATCGGCGCGTGCGCCGGGCACGTTGTCCAGAATCCAGCCGATCTTGGTGGCGCTGAAATAGGGGTCGAGCAACAGGCCGGTGGTGGCGGTCACCGCCGCCTCGTGGCCGGCGGCGCGCAGGGCGGCACAGGCAGGCGCGGTGCGCCGGTCCTGCCAGACGATCGCGCGGTGCACCGGCTGGCCGGTATCGCGTCGCCACACCAGCGTGGTCTCGCGCTGGTTGGTGATGCCGATGCCGGCGACATCGGCCGCCGTGGCGCCGGCCATCGCCATCGCCTCGCGCAGCACCGCGAGGGAATGGGCGAACAGATCCTCAGGCTCGTGCTCCACCCAGCCGCTGGCGGGGAAGTGCTGCGGCAGGTCGCGCCGGGCCGTGGCCACAGGTGCCAAATTGGGCGCGCGGAAGGCAATCGCCCGCGTGGAGGTGGTGCCCTGGTCGAGGGCGAGGATCAGGTCCCTGGCCATCCCACTCTCCTGCCGCCCGGCCGTTCGCTCAGCCCCGTGCGGCCTGGATCGCACCCCAGACCCGCTGCGGCGTCGCCGGCATGTCGATATGGGTGATGCCGTATTCCGCCAGCGCATCCACCAGCGCGTTCATCACCGCCGGCAGCGCCCCGGCGCAACCGGCCTCGCCGCACCCCTTGGCCCCGAGCACATTGCTCTTGGCCGGCACGTTAT
>JBBQOT010000678.1:0-2277 GCA_038331165.1 Acetobacterales bacterium | reverse complement strand
GCGGGTAAGTGATGAAAATCGGACAAGTTAACGCTTGACTGCCGCGTCGCGCCGAGTCGAGATGAAGAAGACCGGCCAACCCGCTTGAATCATGCGGAACAATCTCTCCGACGTTAACCTTCTCTTAAGAATTCTCGTCATATCTTCCCTAACGGTTGGTAAATCGCCCGCAAGCGAAGACCAGCCTCCTGGGAAAGGGAAAGCGAGTCATGGGTAGTCAATTGACCGATCTCGCCGGCTCTCACGTCGCGGTTCCGCCGATGCCGGCGCAGGCGCTCTACAACCTGGAAAGCTTGGCGAGGGGCGCCGCCGCCCTTCTGGGTGACTGCGATTGCGATCTGATCCGCGGCTGCGATGGCGCGCCGATGCTGATCGTCATGCCCCGCGATGGATGCGCCGAGTCGCCGACCTGGGTCACCACCGCCGTCACCGGCGTGACCTTCCGGCTGGAGGCGCTGGTGGACGAAGCGCGGTTCGACCTGCTGGCCGAGGCACCGCCGAACCGCATTCTGACCGTCCTGGCCGCCTTGGCGGAACAGGCGCGCAATACGGCGCGGACCCGCACGGCAGCCACGTGAACCCGCGCAGGCCCGGCCGATGCCCGGCGCAGACCCACCCACGATTCACGGCATAGCCGCCTGTCTGGCGCTATTGGAACAGGAGGCGAGGACGCTCGATCGGCCGCTCGCCGCACTGCTGATCGCCGCGGCCGGCGAGGCGCTGCGCGAGGCGTCGCGCGCGCACGCGGCCGAACCGGCGGCGGCGTGCGCGAATGCCGACCGCAATGCCGGCCCGGACGCGCAGCGGCGCAGCACGATTGCGTGATGCAAGGCGCCGACGAGGCAGCCTTCGCCGAACGTGCCCTATTTCGCCGGCGCCTCCTCCGCCCGGCTGACCAGGTCTTCCTCGGCGGCCAAGTGCAGGGCGATCACCGCCTCCATCACATGCAGCAGACGGCGCAATTCGTTCGTCTCGGCGACGCTCGCCTGCGGCGACAGCCCGGCCACCAGGGCGGTGTAACGGCCGGCCAGTTCGGCGATCGCCTCGTGCATGCGCGTCATTGCCCCGAGCGGGTCAACACCACCCAGACGGCGGGCGAGTTCAGGGAAGGTCGCCGCCTCCTCGGCGCGCTGGTGCGGCAGCAGCAGGCCGGACAGTGCCGCGTCGATTTCGACCAGCGCGGCGCCATCGGGCGCGCCCCCGACATGCAGCGTATCGGCGGTGCGGCGCATGCGGGCCAACAGGGCGCGCAACCGCACATGGTCGTCAAGCACCCGCGCCACCCCGGCCTGGGGGGGCAGCGCGGCGATTCGCCGGCCGCCCAGGGCGCGCAGGGCATTCAGGATCACCGCCACGTCGATTGCCTCCTGCAGCACCGCGCCGGCAATCGGCGGCAGGTGCCCGGCGGCGGCCACCAGCATGGCCGCGAACGACAACCCCATCCCGGCGGCGAGCGACTGCAGCGCGATGCGCCGCGAGTCGCGGGCAATGGCAATCGCGGTCGCCACCCGGTCGATGCGGTCGACCAGCAGCACCACGTCCGCCGCCTCGGCCGCCGCCGCGGCACCCCGCGCGCCCATCGCCACGCCGATATCGGCCATGGCGAGCGCGGGCGCGTCATTGATGCCGTCGCCGATCATCATCACTGGCGGCGCGGCTTGGCGTTCGGCCCGCACCACCTCGATCTTGCGCTCGGGCGTGCATTCGGCGTGCACCGCATCCAGCCCCAGCACCTCGCCCACGGCGCGGGCGGTGGCGGCGCGGTCGCCAGTGACCATGACCAGTCGTCGGATGCCGGCTTCGCGCAGGGCGCGCAGGGCGCGCGGCGCCTCCGGGCGGACGCGGTCGGCCAGTAGCAGCACGCCGGCCACCCGCCCGTCGATCGCCACCCATGCGGCCGCCGGCGCGGCAGCAGCCAGGCGCGCGGCAGTGCCCTCGGCCGGTGGGGCCATGCCCAGGCCGGCCAGCATTGCCGCCCCGCCGACCGCCACGTCACGCCCGGCCACCCGGCCCGACACCCCGCCGCCGGCGATCTCGACCGCGCGCTCCGGCAGCACCAGCACCAGCCCCGCCGCCCGCGCGCCCGCAACCACCGCGCCGGCCACCGCATGCTGCGAGGCTTGGTCGAGCGAGGCGGCGAGGCCCAGCACCTCGTCGGGGTGGAACCCATCCACCGCCTCGACCGCTTCGAGGTGCGGCAGCCCGGAGGTCAGCGTGCCCGTCTTGTCAAACAGCACCGTGGCGACGCGCGCCAGGCGCTCCAGCGCACCGCCGCCC
>JBBQOT010000677.1:0-2277 GCA_038331165.1 Acetobacterales bacterium | reverse complement strand
TCACTTGGGGCGATGACGGGGTGACGGTTCAAACCGACGGCGGCACGCTGCGGGCACGGTCCTGCATCGTCACCGTCTCGGTCGGCGTGCTGGCGGCCAATGCCATCGCCTTCGACCCGCCGCTGCCCGACAGCCACCTTGCCGCCATCGCCGGCCTGCCGATGGGCTTGCTTACCAAGCTGGCCCTGCATGTGCCGGGCGGTTATCGGCTGGGCATGCCGCACGGCGCGGTGCTGCGCCGCCAGCTCGACCACTCGCTGGAACCGGCGATGTCGTTCCATTTCTGGCCGGAAGGGGCGGCCCACATCGCCGGCTTCGTCGGCGGGCCGGTGGCCTGGGACCTGGCGCGCGGCGGCGAGGGCGCCACCAAGGCCTTTGCCCGCCAGCAGCTGGAACGCAGCCTCGGGCCACAGGCGGTGGCCCATGTGGGCGACATCACGGTGTCCGGCTGGGGCACCGACCTGCTGCATCGCGGCGCCTACACCTATGCCCTGCCCGGCCAGGCCGGCGCGCGCGCGGTGCTGGGCACGCCCTTGGCCGATGGCCATCTGCTGTTCGCCGGCGAGGCGGTGTGCACCGACGGGCTCGCCGGCACAGTCGGCGGCGCCTTCCGCAGCGGGCAACGGGCCGCGGGGCTGGCGGCCTAGGCCGCCAGCAAGCCGACCAGGAAACGCAGCGCCACGCTAATCGCCGATGCGGTGGCTGCCAGGGCGGCACGCCGGTTCAGGAGTGCAGCCCGGTTCATCGCGGTCACCAGGCGGTTGATGTCCGCTGCATCCAGCTCCTCCCGCCGGGTCACGCGCCGTACCGTCCGGCCGCTGGCGCGCAGCCACAGCCAGCCGGCCAGGAAGGCGGTGACGCAGCCGGCGAGATCAAGCGCGAGGGCGATGCTCATGGCTGCCTCGTGCCACACAAGCTGCGACGTTCCAAGCTGTCACCCGGCCGCCCACGGCAAGCCATTCGGCCTTGGCCGCGCGACCGGGGGCTGCTGTCACTTGCCAAGAAGCAGGCGCTTGACCTCGCGCTTGGCGACCTTGCCGTAGCCGGATTTGGGTAGTTCGGGCCAGACGACGAAGTGCTGCGGGTGCTTGTAGCGGGCGAGTTTTTCCCCGAGCCGGGCACGCAAGGCTGGTTCGTCGGGTGTGGTGGGGCCGCGCATCACCAGGATGGCGATGCCGGTTTCGCCCCAGCGTTCGTCGGGGATGCCGATGACGCAGGCCTCGGCGATGTCGGGGTGTTCGAGCAGGATTTCCTCGATTTCCTTGGGATACACGTTGCTGCCGCCGGAGATGTACATGTCCGACGCGCGGCCGGTGATGAACAGGTAGCCGCTGGCGTCGAGGTGGCCGAGGTCGCCGGTGTGGAACCAGCCGGCGGCGAAGGCTTTCTCGGTTGCTTCGGGGTTGTTGTGGTAGCCGGCGAAGACCGCGGGGCCGCGGATGCAGATTTCTCCGGTTTCGTTGGGCGGCTGGCGGTGGTTGTTGGCGTCGAGGATGGCGATGTCGATGCCGGTGCGCGGGTAGCCGACGGAGCCGATGGGGAAGGCCGGGTTGTCTTCGATGCTGTGCAGATGCGGCGGCAGGACGGTGATGTTGCCGGTGACTTCGCCGAGGCCGAAATATTGCACCAATACTGGGCCGAGCTTCTTGAGGGCATGGACCTGGTCGGCGCGGTACATCGGGGCACCGGCGTAGATGACGTGGCGCAGGCTGCTGTGGTCGTTTGTGTCGACCGCGGGGTCGCGGGTGAGCATGGTCAGGATGGTCGGCACGGTGAACATGTTGCTGACGCGGTGGGCTTCGATGAGGCGCCAGGCTTCGGGCACGTCGAGTTTTTCGCCGGGCATCAGCACGGTGGCGGCACCTCTCGCGACCTGGGCAAGGGCGTGGATGCCGGCGCCGTGGGACAGGGGTGCGACGACGAGGGAGACGTCGTGCTCGGTGGTTCCTGGCATGAGGTCGCAGAGATGGTTGGTGACGACGAATGCCATCTGGCCGTGGGTGAGCATGGCGGCCTTGGGGCGGCCGGTGGTGCCGGAGGTGTAGAAGAACCAGCAGGGGTGGTCGCGGTCGACATCGGCGGGGTGGGCGAGCGGGGTCGGGTGGCTGGTGAGGGTTTCCCAGTCGGCGGCGAGGTTCAGGTGGAGGTGGGCGTTCGGGTTGGCAGCGCGGGCGGCTTGGGCGTGGTCGGGGAAGGCTTCGTCGAACAAATGGGCGGCGGCGCCTGAGGATTGCGCGAGATAGGCGACCTCGGGCGGGGTAAGGCGGAAGTTGGTGG
>JBBQOT010000676.1:0-2295 GCA_038331165.1 Acetobacterales bacterium | reverse complement strand
GTCACTTCTGACTCGGGGCCGAAACCCCCATAGCCCCAGGTCGCGGAGAGAATTGGCCCTTCGGAAAGAGATTTGAGGGTTCGTTTCGCTCGGGGAGCCCCGAGTGCGTCGGGAAAACCCCCAGGAAACCTGGGGTTTCTCCGGCTGTCTCACCGGCGGAGACAGGTTCGCTCCCAAAGTGGTGGCGTGGGTGAAGGGATTCGTGCCCTCGGCCACAACCCTGGCAAGGCTGGGACGGACTATCTCACCGTTGTTCGGTATAGAAGGCTCCTGGCCCCAAACCCCACCAGATCCCGAGCGCGCCCTCGCGCGACGGGCCAAGCCCCTGGACCTTATGAATGGGTTTCCAAAGGCCGTCGGCCTTTGGTGGGTCCAGGGCAAAGCCCTGGCCTTGGCTTGACTGGGCAGATTGGTATTACCCCCTAAGCCGCCCAGCTCGACCGGCCCTGGATGCCCCAGCGCCCGTCCTGCAAGGTCACGATGTACAACGACCGGTAGCTGCCGATTGCCGAGCCGTCGGCGCGAAACCGGGTGAACTGCACCCGGAAATGCACCTTCTCCGCCCCGGCATCGATCGCCTCGACATAGTCCCACGCGGTGCGCGCCCAGCCCGCCGACTGGCCGGCCGCGGCGTCGCGCTGTTGCCACACCAGGTTGCTGGTGTAGTCGGCCGAAGTCGGCCAGGTGCTGACCTTGCCCGAGTGAAACCGCACATGCGGAAAATGGAACCACCGGTCACGCAGGGCCGCGGTGTCCTCGGCGTTGAACGCCGCCATGAACCCGTCCATCGCCGCCCGCGCCGCCGCAATCGCGTCATCCATGCCCGCCTCCGTCATTTCTCCGCCGGCAGCCCCCAGGCCACCGCCAGCCGCTCGGCCAGCTTCGCACCCACCACCAGCCCGATCACCACCGCGATGATCGCCGCCACATTCGGGCTCACGCCATAGCGCTCGAACATCGGCATCAGCGGCACCACGATCGCCAGCGCCACCGCCATGCGGCACCCCAGCCGCAGCACCACCCGCGCCAGCATCGGGTTCTGCATCGCCCAGTTCTTCATCCGCCATGCTCCAGGCACCAGCGCGCCACCTGTTCATGGCTGCCGAACCACACGTTGCCGCGCGCCTTGATGTGGGCCACCAGGCGTTCCAGCACCGGCATGCGGCTGCGATGGCCGATCACGTGCGGGTGCAAGGTCAGCTGGAACAGCCCGCCCTCGGCATAGGCGCCGTCGAACTCGGCGCGGAAGATCTCCTCCACTGCACTCGGCGCGGTATAGGGCCGCAGCGCGCTGAACCGCTGCATGTTGAAATACACCGCATCGTCGCGCAGCCATTCCGGCGGCAGTTCCACCACCCCGGTTTCCTCCTCGTCGGCCAGCAGCTCGTACGGATCGTCGTCGGCCATCAGCGAGCTGTCGTACAGCAGCCCCATCTCCTTGATGATCACCATGGTGTTCGGCGAAAAATCCCAGCTCGCCGTGCGCATTCCCACACAGGGCCGGCCGGCCAGCGTATCGAGCACCTCGGCGGCGCGCAGCAACAGGTCGCGCTCGGCCTCGAACAACAGCTCGGCATTGCGCTCGTGGATCCAGGATTGCACGCCAATCTCGTGCCCGTCGGCCGCCACCCCGCGCACCTCGTCGCGGTGCAGCAGGGCGGAAACGGCGGGGTAGAAAAACGTGGCCGGGATCGCCTCGCGCTGCAACAGGGCGCGGATGCGCGGCATGCCGCGGCGCGATCCGTAATGGCCCTGGCTGATGCGCATCGGGCTTTCGTCGGCATCGCGCAGGGGCGTGGTCTCGTGGTCGGCATCGAAACTCAGCGCCACCGCGCAGCGCGCGCCGCCCGGCCAGGTTTTCGGCGCCAGGCTGCGGCCCGCCCGCACCCGCTCGACCATCGGCCGCCACACCTGCTCCGGCCACTGCCACGGCTCGCCGTATGGGCTGCCCGGTATCTCGTCGCTCATACTCTCTCGCAGCACATCGCCGGGGTTCCCTCCGCGTCATCCTTGCCTATGCTGCCTGCCGCCCGACCCGCCCGCAAAGCACCCGCCCCCACTCTGTCCGCGATTAATGCACAGGACCGCCCGCATGTCCGATCCCGCCTTGATGAACGCCGAAGACCTGCTGGCAGCCTATGCCCGCACCGCCCTGTCGCCGGTCGAGGTACTGCAAGCGGTCACCGAGCGCGTCGCCCGCCTCAACCCCGCGATCAACGCCTTCGCGGTGATGAACCCCACCGCCCTGGCCCAGGCCGGCGCCAGCGAAGCCCGCTGGCGCGCCGGCCGCCCGAT
>JBBQOT010000675.1:0-2297 GCA_038331165.1 Acetobacterales bacterium | reverse complement strand
GATGATCGTCACAACGGTGGCCTTCCTATTGCTTCTGCGCTCGCACAATCGCCGTCACGTCGCGCACGTCGCGATACTTGAACACCCCGCCCTCGGGCACGACTTCGCCGACGTAGGGGCGGGTGATGCTGATCCAGTCCTTCGAGGTAGCGAGGTCGGCCGCGCCATCGAAGATGAAAAACACCTGCTTCGCCTTGATCCCGGACGGGGTCGCCTCCATGCCGTTGGCCCCGCGCTTGAAGCCGCCGGGCAACTCGCGCTCATAGCCGGAGCCGGCTTGCCCCGGAGTAAGCGGGAAGGTCATCTCCTTGCCGCGGCTCCGGTAGAACGCCAGCACCTTTTCGAAACTGTCCGGCGTGGTGGCGATGAACTGGCTTGAACCGGCGCCCATGCCGGCGGCGCGCATCACCTCGGCGGCCTTAACCTCGGCGGCGGCATCGCGCTGCGCCCCGGGATAGACGGCCCATTGCGCCCGTGCCGCGGTCGACAGGCACAGCGAAGCTGCCAGCATCAGAACGAAACGAACCATCGGCACTGTCCCCCTTGCACGCGGCAATTCTGCCGAAGTGCTGCACGCCCGGCAATGCGCGCCGTTCATGCCGCCACTGCCATCGCCATCGGCTGGCGCGTGCGCAGATGAAAGCGCAATGCCAGCAGCACGGCCGCACAGGTCAGCCCGACGATCAGCCCGATCCACATGCCGGCCACGCCGAAGCCGCCGTGGAACGCAAACGCCCAACCGCTCGGCATGCCCACGCCCCAATACGAGAAGGCGGCGATGAACATCGGCACCCGCGTGTCCTTCATGCCGCGAAGCGCCCCCATCGCGGCCACCTGGGCCCCGTCCGACAACTGGAACAGGGCCGCCAGCGTCAACAACGCGGCCGCACCGGCGCTCAGCGCGGGGTCGGAGGTGTAAAGTCCCGCGATCGCTCCCGGCACCAGCAGCATCAACGCCGCCGGCACGCTTTGCGTCACCAGTGCCGTGGCAATCCCCACCAGCCCGGCACGCCGCATCCCGACACGATCGCCACGCCCGACCGCGTTGCCCACCCGCACGGTCACCGCCATCGAAAGCCCCAGCGGCACCATGAAGCTGAGTGCCGCCACGTTCAACGCGATCTGGTGGCTACCGACGGCCACCTCGCCAAAGCTGGCCACCACCAGGGCGGCGGTGGCGAAGACCGCCGCCTCCAGCACCACGCTGACCGACATCGGCACGCCCACGCGCAGGAGCGCCAGGATCGCCGCCGGCTGCGGCGCCATGCTGCCCCGTTCCCACCCCAGTACACGCGTCGCCGGGCTCCAGCGCACGAACGCAAAATACGCCACCGCCGCCACCCACATCGCGACCAGGTTGGCATAGGCGCAGCCCATCGCCGCCATCGGCGGAAACCCCAGCCGCCCGTACATCATCGCCCAGCCCAGCGGCGCCAGCACCGCCAGCCCGAGCAGCCCGAAGCCCAGGCTCGCGCGCGGCCGCAGCAGCCCGTCAGTCAGCCCGCGACAGGCGCAGAACAGCGCCAGCGCCGGGGCGGAAAAGCTCAACACCCGGATGAACGCGACCGTCTCGCTCAGCAGATCGGGCGCCACGCCGATCAGGCCGATCACCAGCGGGGCGGCCCACCACGCAACCTGTTGCATCACCACACCCAGCCCCACCGCCAGCCACACCGCCTGGCGGAACAGCCCCACCACCTCGCTGCGCCGCCCGGCACCGTCCAGCTGTGCCACCCCCGGCGGCAGCGCCATCATCACGCCCACGATCGCCATCATCACCACGCCCCAGGAGTTGGTGCCCATCGCCACAATGCCGAGCACGCGCGCGCCGAGATGCCCGGCCAGCAGAATATCGACCAGATGCTGGCCGAACAGCGCAAGCTGGCCCGCGATCAACGGCAGCGCGAGTACGAGAGTTTCGCGCAGGTCCCGCGCCAGGACCGGCCAACGAGTGGAAAAAGGAGACATGAGAGGATCGGGCCATGGCGGCCCGCCTTTACGAACTGGGAGAAGGAGAGGCCCCTCGCGGGGCAGCAGGTCAGGCCGGGCGCGCGAACAGCCGCGCGGCGCGGCATGCGTCGGTGCAGCGATGCGATAGGGCCATCAATGCGTCTCCTTCAGTCGCGGCGCGGACCATGCCCAGATGCGGCGCCCCGGGGCAACCGCCGCATGGCAGCGTCCCATCGCATGGGTGGGTCAGCGCGTCGTCGCCAGGAATGCGCCGAGAATGCGGTTGAACGCCGCCGGCCGCTCGAAATAGCCGGAATGCCCAGCATCGGAAATGTGCGCCACCTGCG
>JBBQOT010000674.1:0-2304 GCA_038331165.1 Acetobacterales bacterium | reverse complement strand
AGAGGAGGAGCCGCCGCTGGCGCAGCGCGCATCCCAAGGGTTGCGCGCGTCGGCGAACGACACGTTGTCCCCGGTCGCCCCGCCTGCCCATTCCGCCATGTTCAGCGTGCCGAGATCGACCGCGCCCGCCGCGTCCAGCCGCGACAGTACCGTCGCGGTTTCGCCAGCCCGCCATGCCCGCCGCAACCGGCTGCCGCAGGTGCTCACCTGCCCCGCGCGGTAGAACATATCCTTGTGCGCCAGCTGCACCCCATGCAACGCCCCGCGCGGCGCCTGACCACCGGCCAACGCCGCATCGGCCGCCTCCGCCATCTGCCAAGCCTGTTCCTCGCGCAGGTCGATGAAGGCATTGGTCTCCATCTGCCACATCGCGATCCGCGCCAGGCATGCCCCCACCAGCTCGCGGCTCGAGATCCGGCGCGCGGCGATTGCGGCCGACGCCTCGGCCAACGTCCACGTGGCCGGATCGCTCATCGCAGCGCCCGCCTCGCGTCGGTCGGCTCATCCTGCCCGCGCCCGCGTGATGTCGAGGCAGCGTTGCAACGGGTCGTCCTGCGGCAATGGGCGGAACACCAGCCGTGAGCGCGACCCGGTCAACGCCAGCACCTGCCGCGCCAGTTCGCGCACCTCGAACTCGTTGGTGCCGCCCAGGTTGATCGGCCCGATCACCGCCTCGCCGCTGTCCATCATGCGCAATATCGACCAGGTCATCGACGAAACAGAAGGAGCGCGTCTGGCTCCCCTCGCCGTACAGCGTGATGTCCTCGCCGCGCAGCCCATGCGTGATGAAGTTCGACACCACGCGCTCATCGTCCGGGCGCATGCGCGGGCCATAGGTGTTGAAAATTCGCACCACCTTGATGCGCAACCCGCTTTGGCGGTGGTAATCGAAGAACAGCGTCTCGGCGCAACGCTTGCCCTCGTCGTAGCAGGCGCGCGGTCCGGTGGTGGAGACGTTGCCGCGATAGTCCTCGTTCTGCGGATGCACCGTCGAGTCGCCATACACCTCGCTGGTCGAAGCCTGGAGCACCTTCGCCCCCAGCCGGCGCGCCTATGCACCTGTGATGCCGAGCAGGCCAGATTGTAGTTTTCATCCACCTCCACCGACAGCGGCACCGTTACGTCTTGGCCCATCGCCTCGAAGTTCGGCAGGTGGAGGAGGTGCGCGATGTTGTCCTTCCGCCCGGTGAAGTAGTTGTCCACGACAACACGTCGTCACCACGCGCCACCAGGCGCTCGCACAGGTGCGAACCGACGATTCCGGCCCCACCAGTCACCAGAACGCGCTTGCGCGTCAGATTTTTCACCTCGAGCCGCCTCCAACCACGCGCCAGGCCGAATGCTGGCAGTCAGCGCAACTGACAGGGTGTCAGGGCACACAAGGGTGCGCGAGGCACACGGCAATGCTGGCACCGCCGTGGCTTCACGCTATGCTCCACAGGCAACAGGGAGGCACGGCCGATGCGCGCCATTTTCGTGATGATCAAGTGCGAGATGGGCGAGGCCTACCGCGTCGCAAAGCTGGCCGCCGACACCATCGAGGAACTTTCGGAACTGCACTCCACCTCCGGCCAGTACGATCTCCTGGGCAAATTCTACCTCTCCCCCAGCCAAGACACCGGCCTGTTCGTGACAGAAAAAATCCAGACCCTGTCAGGGGTCAAGGACACCTACACCCTCATCACGTTCAACGCGTTCGTCGGCGGCTGATCCCCTTCCGCGCGGCCGGGGACCAGCCGGCAGGCATCACGCCCGCCGCACCGTGTAGAACTGCGGGAAGCCCATCCGCACCCCGGTGATACTCTTGCTGAATGCCGTCGGGTTGTAGTTGCAGCCGAGCGGCAGATGCGCCGGTGCATTCATGAACTCCACCTGCAATTCGGCGCACAGCCGCTTCTGCTCGGCGATGTCCTGGGCATCGAACCATTCGGACCGCAGCGCCTCGATCTTGGCATTGGTGGGCCAGCCGAACCACGCCCTGTCGCCGTTGGAGCGCAGTCCCAGATGCGCCGCCGGGTCGAAATTGTTGGTCCCGGTCAGGTAGGTGTAGAAGATGTTCCACCCGCCCTTGTCGTTCGTTGCCTTGCTGGCGCGGCGCTGGATCGTGGTACTCCAGTCGACCGCCTGATAGTCCACGTTCAGCCCCAGTTGCTTGAACAGGTCGCTGCCCACCAGCGCCAGGCCATTCGTCGCCGGGTAGTCCACCGCCCCCAGCATCACGATCTTCTCGCCCTTGTACCCCGCCGCGGTGATTTCAGCGCGAACCCGGGCCAGGTCGCGCGTGCCGATCAGCCGCTCCATGCC
>JBBQOT010000673.1:0-2315 GCA_038331165.1 Acetobacterales bacterium | reverse complement strand
TGTATTGCTGGCGGTCGTGGTTGGACCAGGCGACATAGGCCAGCGCGGCGCGCCCGGTGGGCAGGTTGGCCACGCCGGCCAGGAACCGCGGCGAGGTGACCGCGGCGGCATGGCCCTCGATATACATCGTCATGCGTTCGTTGCTGATGCTGCCGGAGCTGTCGACGGCGAAGACCAGTGCCAAATCGACTTCGGCCAAGCGCCTGGTTTGTTGGCCGCTCATTTGTTCTCCCTGGTTTAGCAGTGGGCAGCCTACACGAAGTGGCGCCATGCACGGCAACTCTTGACGGCGAGAGCGGGGCGCCCGAGCCTGGGGGCATGACCACATATGCCCCCTCCGATGCCATGAACCCCGATGTCCTGGCGCTGCATCGCAGCCTGCTGACCATCGACACCCATATCGATATCCCGTTTCCCGACGGGCCCAGCTTCTTCGACGAAACCCGGCGCAACGTCGACCTGCCGAAGATGAAACGCGGCCACTTGGCAGCGGGCTGCTTCGCCGCCTATGTCGGCCAGGGCGCGCGCACGCCCGAGGCCAATGCGGCGGCCTTCGTGCGCGCCAGCGCCATGCTCAAGGCAATCCACGAGATGGCCGCCACCAACCAGGGCGCGCGCCTGGCCACCACCGCCGATGAAATCGAACAGGCCCATCGCGACGGCGTCACCATCATCGTGCCCTGCGTGGAAAACGGCCACGCGCTCGGCGGCAAGGTCGAAAACCTCAAGGTCTTCAAAGATCTCGGCGCCATCTACATGACCCTCACGCATTTCGGCCACAACGCGCTCGGCGACAGCTCCAACCCGCGCGCCGAGCTGGGCGACGTGCCGCAGGAGCATGGCGGCCTGTCGCCCTATGGCCGCGAGGTGGTGGTCGAGATGAACCGCCTGGGCATGCTGGTCGACATCGCCCACACCTCGAAGAACACCATGATGCAGGCAGCCCAGCTATCGCGCACCCCGGTGCTGTCCACCCATTCCTGCATCAAGGCGCTGTGCGACAACGCCCGCAACCTCGACGACGAACAGCTCGACATGCTCGCCAGCATCGGCGGCGTGGTGCAGGTCACCGCCGTGCCGGGCTTCCTCAAAACCGGCGGCAAGATCGAAACGGTCACGGTCTCCGACTACTGCGACCACGTCGACTACGCGGTGAAGCGCATCGGCCTCGACCATGTCGGCCTCAGCTCCGATTTCGACGGCGGCGGCGGCTTTACCGGATGGCGCGACGCCAGCGAAAGCCCGAACCTCACCGCCGAACTGGTCCGCCGCGGCTACGGCGCCAGCCAGATCGCAGCGCTGTGGGGCGGCAATTTCCTGCGCCTGCTGCGCATCGCCGAGAAGTCAGCGGGCTAACCCGATGCGCCAGATCACCCTGCCCGACGGCACGAGGGTCTCCGCCATCGGCCAAGGCACCTGGAAAATCGGCGAGGGCGGCCGCACCGCCAAGGCCGAAGCCGACGCCCTGCGCCTGGGCATCGATCTCGGCATGACGCTGATCGACACCGCCGAGATGTACGGCGACGGCGCGTCGGAGGAAGTGGTCGCGCAAGCAATCGCCGGCCAGCGCAACCGCGTCTATCTGGTCACCAAGGTCTACCCCCACAACGCCTCGCGCACCGGCATCCCCGCCGCCTGCGCGCGCAGCCTCAAGCGCCTGAACACCGATGTCATCGACCTCTATTTGCTGCACTGGCGCGGCGGCGTGCCACTCGCCGAAACCGTCGCCGCCTTCGAAACACTGCGCCACCAGGGAAAAATCCGCGCCTGGGGCGTCTCCAACCTCGACCCCGCCGATATGCGCGAAGTACTGACCGTGACCGGCGGCGCCGCCTGCGCCGTCAACCAGGTGCTCTACAACCCCGAACACCGCGGCATCGAATTCGACCTGCTGCCCTGGCAGAACGCCCACAACATCCCGGTCATGGCCTACTCCCCAGTCGGCCAAGGCGGCCGGCTCCTGCGCCACCCCGCCCTGGCAGCACTGGCCGCACGCCACAGCGCCACCCCAGCCCAAATTGCCATCGCCTGGGGCCTGCGCCACCCCCACATCATCAGCATTCCAAAGGCCAGCGACCCCGCCCATGTCCGCGCCAACGCCGCCGCGGTCGATATCGTGCTGACCGCCCAAGACCTCGCCACAGTCGATGCCGCCTTCGCACCGCCAAGGCGGGCGACCTGGATATGATCTGATCGCTAGCGCGGTAAGGCTAAACCAGGGAAGGCCAGGGCGTTGCCCTGGACCCACCAGGGGCCAAGCCCCTGGACCTTGAATATATGATAGTAAATGGCTTTCTAAGGGCCGGCGGCCGTTC
>JBBQOT010000672.1:0-2325 GCA_038331165.1 Acetobacterales bacterium | reverse complement strand
AACCCCGGGGCCTTTTTCATTGGACAGAGGAAGAAAAGGGCCGGGCGGCGGAGTTCCTGCCCGTCGCCCGGCCAGCCGTCAGAGGGCCTTGAGGAAGTTGCCAAGCTTGACCAGCGCCGTGTTCTTGTCGGTCAGGTCCAGTGCGCCAAGTTCGGCGGCCAGCCGATCCATGGCCGCCTCGTAGATCTGGCGCTCGGAAAAGCTCTGGTCGGGCTGGCCGGCATTGCGATGCAGGTCGCGCACCACCTCGGCGATCGACATGGGGTCGCCGGAGTTGATCTTGGCCTCGTATTCCTGCGCGCGGCGCGACCACATGGTCCGCTTGATCCGCGCACGGCCCTTCAGCACCGCCAGCGCCTCGTCGAACATCTTGCGGGTGGACAGCCGGCGCAGCCCGGCGGAGCGGGCCTTTGAGACCGGCACCCGCAGGGTCATGCGGTTCTCCTCGAAGGTGATGTGGATCAGTTCGAGGTGATGGCCGGCGATCTCCTCCTTGGCGATCTTCTCCACCTTGCCCACACCGTGGGTCGGATAGACGACGAAATCGCCCTCGGAAAACGACTCGTCCTTGTTCGAGGCGCGCGAGATCGGCGCGGGCCGGCCGTTCATCGGCGGGGCGACGGGGCGGGCGACGGGTTCGCTCACCTTGGCCTCGCCCACCTTGCTGTCGATCGGCTTGGCCACGGCCGCGGAGTCGGCCGCTTGCATCACCGGGGGGCGGGGGACTGCAATGTCAGTGGCAGGAATTGTCACGATATGATTGGTCTCGATCTGGGGTTTGGGTGGCGCCTTCGCCGGCATGGCCGCGGCTGCGGCAGGGGCCGATGGCACCGGGGAAGGCGGGGCGAGCGGTGGCGTGGCCGGCTGGGACCGGACGCTGGCGGTATTGACGGCGACCGCCTTGGCGGCACCCGTATGGGTCGCCGGGGCGGTGGCGGGTTTCGGCGCCGCCGGGGCGGAGGCGGCCGGCTTCGCGGTGGCAGTCGTGGGAGCCTTGGCCGTGGCGGGGCGGGCATTCGCCGATTTGGCATCCGGGGCCGCGGCCTTCGCCGGCGCCGCGCTGGCCTTGGCTGCGGCGGGCTTGCCGGCCACCGCCTTGGGCACCGCCGCTTTCAACGATGCCGACTGCGCAGCCGCAGGTTTCGGCGGGGCCGCTTTCGCGGCGGCCGATTTCGCCAGCGCGGGCCCGTCGGGGGGCGCCTGCGCCGCCACGGCCTTCGCCGGCGCGGCCTTGGCCCCGCTCTGCAACTTTTCCGACGCGCCGGATGCCTTCATGCCGAACCTCGCCTGCCAAAAAAAACAACCACGCCCGACGCACCTGGCGGCAGGAATGGCCGAACACCAACACCAAGCGCCGCGCGGGATGAACCACGGTCGGCGCGCCAGTTTCGCCCGCTGAATGAACGGGTCGGGCCGCCAACGGACAACGCATTCGCGCATCGTGGCAACCGCACCATTGGCCAGACTGTAACACGAAATCGCCGCCACGTCAGGGGGGATGTGGCGACGGCGCGGAATCCGCGGGGGGGCGCCCGGCTACGGCTTACCTGGCTCGGGGGAAAACAGTGCGGCCTTGTCGGGCTTGTCCTTCCACGCATCGGCATCGGCCGGCTGCTCGCCCTTGCGGGTGATGTTCGGCCACAGCGCCGCATAGGTGCGATTCTGCTCGACCCAGGCCGCCGCCTTGTCGTCGCTATCGGGCACGATCGCATCGACCGGGCATTCCGGCTCGCAGACGCCGCAATCGATGCATTCGTCGGGGTGGATCACCAGCATGTTGTCGCCGACGTAGAAGCAATCCACCGGACAGACCTCCACGCAGTCCATGTATTTGCATTTGATACAGCTCTCAGTGACCACATAGGTCATCGGTGGCTCTCCGGTGGATCGACAAAATAGCGGTCAGGCTGGGATGCCGCATATGACGCCCTTTCGCTCGCCCGACAAGGGACGCCGGGCGCAACGGCGCCATCACAAAGGGGAGGGATCTCGCGAAAAAGCGTGGCCGCCGCGCTGGCGGGGCCGCGGCGCTGGGCCAGCGCCAGAACCTCGATCACCCGCACCGTATCGCGCAGCGGCAGGGTGATGACATCGCCCACGCGCAGCCGCGCATGTGGTTTTTCCGTCGGTTGGCGGTTGATGCGCAACCCACCCTGGATAACCAAGGCGGCGCACTCGCTGCGGTGGCGCATGAAGCGCGCGCTCCACAACCATTTGTCCAGCCGTTGCCAGCCGGTGTCCTCCAGGTCGCTCAAGCCCTGACACTCACCACATCACTCATCGTGGCGCCCCGCGCAGGCCGGCGAGCGCCGCGAACGGGCCGTG
>JBBQOT010000671.1:0-2326 GCA_038331165.1 Acetobacterales bacterium | reverse complement strand
GCTTCGCGCCACGACGGCAGAGCCCTCGCCTTTCTTATCTTGGTGCCTATGGGGCACTGCCCTGGACCCACCAAAGGCCGACGGGCTTTGGAAACCCATCCATAAGGTCCAGGGGCTTGGCCCGTCGCACGAAGGCGCGCTCGGGACCTGGTGGGTCCAGGGCGAAGCCTTGGCCTTGCCTTCTGCGTAGGTCAATAATTAGGCGGATTGGTAACAGGATGCACCGGACGGCATCGACTCGACCGGCAACAGCGAATGGGCAAGGGTCAGCCTATAGCGAGGGCGAATCCGACCGCTGATCGTCGGGTGCCTGCCCGGCCAGAGCCAGCGCGCGCGCATAGACCTGCTTGCGCGGCAGGCCAGTCGCCGCGGTCACCTGCGCCACCGCCTCCTTCAGCCGGTGGCCGGCCAGGGCCGCGCGCAGCAGCGCATCGACATCAACCTCCTGCGCGGCCTCGGCCGGCGGCGGGCCCAGCAGCACGCAGATCTCGCCGCGCGCCGCATGCCCAGCATAGTGCGCGGCCAGCGCCGCCAGCCCGTCGCGCCGCACCTCCTCGAAGCGTTTGGTCAATTCGCGCGCCACGGCTGCTGGCCGGTCGCCGAATGCCTGCGCCAGATCGGCCAGCGTCTCGGCCAGGCGGTGCGGCGCCTCGTACCAGATCAGCGTCGCCGACAGCCCGGCCCGCTCGGCGGCACGCAACCCGGCAAAGGCGGCCAGCCGTGCGGCCTGGCGCGGCGGTGCGAAGCCGAGGAACAGGAACGGGTGCGGCGGCAGCCCCGACAGCGTCAGCGCCAGCAGCGCCGCATTGGCGCCCGGCACGCCGGTCACCGGCAACCCCTCGGCCAGTGCCGCGCGCACCAGCCGGTAGCCGGGATCGCTCACCAGCGGCGTGCCGGCGTCGGACACCAGCGCCACACAACGCCCTTGCCGTAGCAACGCCAACACCCGGGCGATGCGCGCATCCTCGTTGTGCTCGTGCAATGCCGCGGTGCGCGCGGTGATCCCATGGGCAGTCAACAGCCGCGCGGTGGTGCGCGTGTCCTCGCACAGCACCAGGTCGGCGGCCCGCAACATGGCGATGGCGCGCAGCCCGATATCGCCAAGGTTGCCGATCGGCGTCGAAACCAGCACAAGACCGCTGAACGCCATCGGCGCAGGGGGCTGCTTCCCGGTTTCCGCCACATCGCCGGCGGCCGGGACGGGGTCGGCCGCGTCAGATGGTTTGGGAGGCATTTGGCATGTTTCGTCGTGCATTCACGCTGGCTCTCGGCACGCTAGCACTCGCCGCTTGTGCTGTATCGCCCACACCTGCGCCGGGCAGTGCCGGCTTCGCCCGCCCGGCATTGCCCGGCGCCATGCCGATCCCCTCCACGGTGGCACCGCTAGGCCGCACCGTGGCGCTGCTGGCCCCGCTGTCCGGCCCCAATGCCGAGCGCGGCCGGGCCCTGGCCGCCGCCGCCCAGCTCGCCCTGTCGCCCCCCGACTCGCCTTCGCTCGACGTGCGCGACACCGGCGGCACCGCCCAGGGTGCCGCAGCCGCGGCCCAGGCCGCGTTGGCGGCCGGTGCCGGCATCATCATCGGCCCGCTGACCGCCGCCGAAACCGCCGCCGTGGCGCCCCTGGCCCGCGCCGCGCGGGTATCGGTGCTGGCCTTCACCTCCGACCCCGGCCAGGCCCAGCCCGGCGTATGGACGCTGGGCATCATGCCGGCCCAGCAGCTGCGCCGCCTGGTCGCCGCCGCTGCCGCCCAGGGCAAGACCCGCTTCGCCGCGGTGCTGCCCGACAGCGATTTCGGCCGCGCCATGGCTGCCGCCCTCACCGAGGCCGCCGCCGCCGCGTCCCTGCCGCCGCCCGACATCCGCTTCCACACCGGCGCCACCGGCTCGATCAACACCACGGTGCGCGAGATCGCCAACTACGCCGGAAGGCGCGGCCCGGTCGACGCGCAAATGCGCACCGCCCGCGCCACCCGCACCGCCGAGGGCCGCCGCCGCGCCGACGAGATCGCGCGCAGCTCCATCCCGCCGCCGCCGATCGACGCGCTGCTGCTGGCCGATACCGGCGAGCGGCTGGGCACCATCGCCAGCCTGCTGCCCTATTACGACCTCGACCCGCCGGCGGTGCGCGTGCTCGGCCCGGCGCTGTGGGGTGCGGCAGCCACGCGCAGCGATGCCGACCTGCGCGGCGCCTGGTTCGCCGCCCCCGATCCGGCCTTCCGCGCCGGATTCGATGCGCAATACCAAGCGCAGTTCGGCACCCCCGCCCCGGGGCTGGCCGATTTCGCCTATGACGCCGCCTCGATCGCCCGCGTGTTGGCCGCCGAGG
>JBBQOT010000670.1:0-2343 GCA_038331165.1 Acetobacterales bacterium | reverse complement strand
CTGGTCCTGGTAGAGTTCGAGCTTGGTGTATTCCAGCAGGTCGTCGGTGCCGACGTTGTCGAGGATATCGAGCAGGTCGTCGACCCAGCGCATGCGCGGCGCGTCTTCTCCGGCAGCGTGGGGGCCAGCCTCGGGCCCCTTGTAGGACCAGTGGGCGGCGACCCCGTTCTCGGCGATGGCGTGCATGTCGGGGGTGCGGATCTGCACCTCGATCTTTTGGTTGCGCGGCTCGCGCAGGGTGACGCCGGTGTGCAGACTTTGGTAGGCGTTCGATTTGGGTGTGGAGATGTAGTCCTTGAAGCGCCCGGCGATGACGGGGTAGGCGGCGTGGACGGCGCCGAGGGCGGCGTAGCAGGCTTCGCGGGTGGGGACGACGACGCGGAAGGCCATGATGTCGGACAGCTGCTCGAACTGCACGTTGCGGCGCTGCATTTTCTCCCAGATCGAGTAGGGGGATTTCTCGCGGCCGGAGACCTCGGTGACGGCCACGCCGGCGTCGTGGCAGACGCGGACCAGTTCCTCGCGGACTTCCTCGATGACATCGGCACCCTGGCCACGCAAAAAATTCAGGCGGGCCTGGATGGTGTCGAAGGCCTCGGGGTCCAGCGTGGCGAAGGCGAGGGTTTGCAGCTCGGTCTTGACCGCGTCCATGCCGATGCGTTCGGCCAGCGGGGCGTAGATGTCCATCGTCTCGCGGGCGATGCGTTGGCGCTTTTCGGGCTTGGGAATGCCGCCCAGGGTGCGCATGTTGTGCAGCCGGTCGGCCAGCTTGACCAGCAGCACGCGGATGTCGCGCGACAGGGCAAGCACCAGCTTGCGGAAATTCTCGGCCTGTTTGGTGCGGTCGGATTGCAGTTCGAGGCGGGTGAGCTTGGTGACACCGTCGACCAGGCCGGCGATCTGCGGGCCGAACTTCTTGGCCAGCTGCTCGCGGCTGATCGCGGTGTCTTCGATGACGTCGTGCAGCAGGGCGGTGGCGATGCTGCCGATGTCGAGCCGGTAGCCGGCGAGGATCTCGGCGACGGCCAGCGGGTGGGTGACGTAGGGCTCGCCGTTGTCGCGGCGCTGCAGCTTGTGCGCCTCGGCGGCCATGTCGAAGGCGGCTTGGACCACCGCGATATCGGCGTCGGGGTCGTAGGCGCGGATGCGGGCAATCAGCGCAGCGGGGCTGGGGGTAATCAGCCCAGCGGGGCTGGGGGCAATCAGCCCAGCGGGGCTGGGGGGCGGGGCGACCGCGGATCGCGGCGTGATGTCGCCGTCGGCGCGTGCCGGGACGGGCCTGGCATGTTCTTCCGTTACGCCGGCCGGGTCGGGCGGGCGGGGTGCGGTGGGCGCGGTTTGCGAGGCGCCGCTCACCCCTGTTCCTTAGCGCCGGCGGCCGCCGAGTTCGGCTTCGATGGCGGCTTCCAGGTCGTCGGGCAGGTCGTCGGTCTCGGAGCGGAGGGTGACCGCATCCTCCTCGGCGGAGATGTCCTGCAGGCCGAAGATGTTCTGGTCGGTCGGGATGAGGTCGAGCACCTCCTCGTCGGCCGGCTCGGGCTCGGGCGCGCGGGAGAGCGACTTGACCAGGTCCATCTCCAGCTTTTCCAGCGGGATGGTGGCCTCGGCGATTTCGCGCAGCGCCACGACAGGGTTCTTGTCGTTGTCGCGATCGACCGTCAATTCCTCGCCGCGGCTGAGGTTGCGGGCGCGCTGGGCGGCCAGCAGAACCAGCTCGAAGCGGTTGGGGATACGTTCGACGCAGTCTTCAACGGTCACGCGTGCCATGCGATCGGCCTCCGGGCAGGCCTTCGGGCGAACCGAAGGGGCAATACGCCAAACAAACAGGTGGATCGGCTTAATAGGCCGGCCGGGTTCCTGGCGCAAGCCGTATGCTGTGGTGCGTCATCCGGGGGGCAATGCTGCGAGCAGGTCGGCCACGCTGCGCCCCAGGCGCGGGTGCACCCAGTGGGGCGCCACCTCGGACAGCGGGGCGAGCACGAAGCGGCGCAGATGGGCGCGCGGATGCGGCAGCACCGGGTCGGGCGCATCGCGCAGCAGGGTGCCGATGGCGATGATGTCGAGATCGAGCGTGCGCGCGGCGTTGGCCACGCTGCGGTGCCGACCGGCGGCCGATTCGATGGCCTGCAGCCGCGCCAGCAGCCAGGCGGGGTCGGCCGTGCCCGCGAGGCGCACCACGCCGTTGCAGTAGTCTGGCTGGTCGGATGGCGGGTCGGGCGCGGTGCTGTGCCAGCGCGAGACCGCGCTGAGCGCCAGGCCCGGCAGGCTGCGCAGTGCCTCGACGGCAGCGCGGCAGGTGGCGAGCGGCTGGCATCCCGGTGCGGTGACGAGGTTGGCGCCGAC
>JBBQOT010000669.1:0-2354 GCA_038331165.1 Acetobacterales bacterium | reverse complement strand
GCCCTGGACCCACCAGGCCCCAAGCGCGCCTTCGCGCGACGAGCCAAGCTCCTGAACCTTATCTATATACTTATGAATGGGTTTCCAAAGGCCCTCGGCCTTTGGTGGGTCCAGGGCAAAGCCCTGGCCTTGTTCTCTTTGTTTGGACAATCAATGGGCCCCTCGGTATGACACGCGTCCTGGTGATCCGCCTTGGTGCGCTTGGCGATTTCATCATGTCGTTCGGGCCGTTCGCCGCCATTCGTGCCCACCACCCCGACGCGGCGATCACCCTGTTGACCACCCTGCCCTTCGCACCGATGGCCGCTGCGTCGCCCTGGTTCGACCAGGTGGCGATCGACGCCCGGCCCGCCTGGTGGAACCTGCCCGGCCTGGCGCAGCTGCGCGGCCGGCTACTCGGGTTTGACATGGTCTATGACTTGCAGACTTCGGCGCGCAGCAACTGGTATTTTCACCTGGCCGGCCGGCCTTCCTGGTCGGGCAATGCACGCGGCTGCTCGCACCCGCAGGTTGGCGCGGGGCGCGAGACGATGCACACCATCGAACGCCAGCGCGACCAGCTTCACCGCGCGGGGATCACCGAGTTCCCCACGCCCGACCTGACATTCCTGACGCACCGTGCGACGCCCGCCCTGCCCGACCGGTTCGCCCTGTTGATCCCCGGCGCCTCGGCCCACCGCCCCGGCAAGCGCTGGCCGGCGTCCTCGTACGCGATGCTGGCCGGCATCATCGCCGCGAAAGGCATCACCCCGGTCATCATCGGCGGCCCCGATGCGACGCCGCTCGCCGCCGAGATTGCCGCCGCCTGCCCGTCCGCCCTGGACCTTACCGGCAAGACCGCGCTGCTGGACATCTTTGCCATGGCCGCCCGCGCGGCCTTTGTCGTGGGCAACGATACCGGCCCCACCCACTGTGCCGCCGCTGCCGGATGCCCTGCCGTGGTGCTGTTCTCGCACGACAGCGACCCCGCGATGACCGCCCCGCGCGGCCCCGGCGGCAGCTGGCCGACCGTGCTGCGCGTGCCCATACTGGCCGACCTGCCGGTGGCGAGGGTTGCAGCGGCGCTGCCCTAGCGCCATAGAGAGCGCCCCTTTTCGCGAACCCAGGAGCGCCCTTCCATGCCCGCCATCACGTTGCCCGACGGCTCCGTACGCTCGTACGACGCGCCGGTGGCGGGCACTACCGTGGCGGCATCGATCGGGCCCGGCCTGGCACGCGCCGCCCTGGCCATGAAGCTCGACGGCACGCTGGTGGATTTGTGCACGGTCATTGCGGCCGATGCCCGCGTGGTGTTCGTCACGCGCAAGGACGCCGACGCGCTGGAGATGATTCGCCACGACTGCGCCCATGTGCTGGCCGAGGCAGTGCAGGCGCTGTACCCCGGCACGCAGGTGACGATCGGGCCATCGATCGAGAACGGCTTCTACTACGACTTCGCCCGCAACGCGCCGTTCACCACCGATGACTTTGCCGCCATCGAGGCCAAGATGCGCGAGATCGTGGCGCGGAACGCGGCTTTCGAGCGCTCAGTGATCGACCGTGATGAAGGCATCGCCTTCTTCGAGGCGCGCGGCGAGAAGTACAAGGCCGAGTTGATCCGCGACCTGCCCGGCACCGAGGTGATCACGCTGTATCGCCAGGGCGACTGGATCGATCTGTGCCGCGGCCCGCATATGCGCGGCACCGGCGATGTCGGCACCGCCTTCAAACTGATGAAGGTGGCCGGGGCGTATTGGCGCGGCGACCACCGCAACCCGATGCTGTCGCGCATCTACGGCACCGCCTGGCGCGACCAGAAGGAGCTGGACGCCCACCTGCACATGCTGGAGGAGGCGGAAAAGCGCGACCACCGGCGCATCGGCCGCGACATGGGGCTGTTCCACCTTCAGGAGGAGGCGGTCGGCAGCATCTTCTGGCACCCCAAGGGCTGGAAGATCTATCGCACCTGCGAGGACTACATGCGCCGGCGCATTGCCGCCGACGGCTACCAGGAGGTCAAGACCCCCCAGTTGATCGATCGTGTCCTATGGGAGAAGTCCGGCCACTGGGAGAAATTCCGCGAACATATGTTCATCGCCCATGTTGAGGACGAGCACAAAACCCTCGCACTCAAGCCGATGAACTGCCCCGGTGCTGTGATGATCTTCAACCAGGGTATTCGCAGCTACCGCGAGCTGCCGCTGCGGCTGGCCGAATTCGGCGCCTGCCACCGATACGAGCCGTCGGGCGCGCTGCATGGCATCATGCGGGTGCGCAGTTTCCTGCAAGACGACGCGCACATCTTCTGCACCGAGGACCAGATCGCGGCCGAAACCGTGAAGTTCGTGGAGCTGCTGTCATCGGTCTATGCCGAT
>JBBQOT010000668.1:0-2357 GCA_038331165.1 Acetobacterales bacterium | reverse complement strand
CCTCGTCGCCCGACCGCGCCACCCCGCGCCGGAACCCGTCCGGGTCCACCTCGTCGGTGCGCGCCATCATCCGCCCCAGGATTGTGCCATCGCGCAGCGCCGCAAACGCCTCGCCGGTGAAATAGGTGGCGAAACCAGCGATCCGGCCACCGACCAGGTGCGCCCATTTGGTGTGGCTGCCGGGCATGCACACCACGCCCCCGCCACCCTGCGTCGCCATCAACCCGACCAGCTTGGTTTCCTCCCCGCGCATCACCTCCGGCGTGCCGGATGCGTCGCGTGCCGACAGGCCCGGCACCAGCAACACCTGCGCATGCTCGAACTTGACCTCCACCAGTGCCGCGGCGATGGCGGCCGGGCTGGCGGGGCAGGGCAGGTACGGCGCCTCGATCCAGCCCTGGCGGCTGCCGACCATGCCGCACAGCAGCACATGCCGCTCGCCGTCGCGCAGCCACGGCCCGACTGTCTCCAGCAGCGTCGCCGCAAATCCGCCGGCGGCCACCCGGGTGATGCCGCTGGCCGAGGCGGCATGGTCCACCACTTGCCCGGCCGCATCCAAGCGATACGCCCGCAGGTTGCTGGTGCCCCAATCGACCGCGATCATGCTGGCATTCCCGTCATGCGATGCCGTGCGGTTCGTTTGAGCCACCGATTGCCGGACATCGCAACCCCGTCGGATTTTGGCGCTTACGGCGCCCGGTCGCGCGCGGGGAAGCCTCAGAACACCAGGTTGCTCAGCGCGACAATAATTTTACTGGTCAGCCCCGCAAAGGCCGCGATGATGGCCACGGCGAGCGTGCCGATCACCACCGCATACTCCACCGACACCGCACCACGCCGGTGGCGACCGAACCGTGCGCCGAAACAATCAAATAAAAACAATGGTTAAATCCTCGGAGCTTGAAGATGACATCGCCGTGGCGAAGCGGATACAATCTGCCACGACTTCGTGTCAGATTGCTTACGGGCGCTACCATCGCTGCCCTGCCGCGGCGGGATTCTCGGCGGTGGACATTTTTCCGGGCAATGGGCTACCTTTCTGCCCCCAGTTGGCCCATATAGTGGCCCTCGGCGCTTTTCGTCCCGGGCTGAACGCCTTCCGCAAGCCCCCGCTTCGCAACGGTTCTCCCCCTGCTTCGAAAATCAGTTCCGGCCCGCAATGTGTGTGGGGCGCCGGTTCTAGGAGACTTGCGATGGCGACTGGTACGGTAAAGTGGTTCAACACCACCAAGGGCTACGGCTTCATCCAGCCTGATGACGGCTCGAAGGACGTCTTCGTGCACATCTCGGCGGTGGAGCGTGCGGGCATCAGCCTGAAGGAAGGTCAGAAGGTCGGCTACGACATCGAGCGTGGCCAGCAGGGCAAGACCTCGGCGGTGAACCTGAAGGCCGACTGACCGGGGCGCGGGCAATGGCCGCGCCGCCCCGCAAATTCGCTGTCGGCGACCGGGTGGAGCTTTCCCCCGGTCGTCTCGACGCAAACGTGCCCGCCGGCACCTATACGGTGGCGCGCCTGATGCCGCGCGAAGGCAGCGACTACCAGTACCGGTTGAAGCACAGCCGCGACCAGCACGAACGCGTTGCCAGCGAAAGCCAGTTGCGGCGCGGCTAGCGGCTGGCGTGGGCAGGGACCTGGACCATGATCGGCGCCGCCACGGCGCCGGTCGCGGGACCGGGCAATGGGAATCATGGCATTCAAGGTCAACTACAACCAGCAGCGCGCCGAACGCGACCGCGCCAAGCAGGCAAAGAAAGAGGCCAAACTGCGCGAGCAGGAGGCCGAGCTGATGCGCCGCCGCAACGCCCCGCAGCAGGGCGATGCGCCTGCGTCCGAGACCGACGCCGCGCCCGATTCGGCGCCCGAGACGGCGCCGGCGGCCGAAGGAGAAAAGCCCAATGGCACCGCCTAGGCGCCGGATCGAGACCACCTTCATCGCCTTCGACGTCACCTATGTCGACGGCACCCGCAGCTCTAACCGCCGCGTGCCGGCCACCGCGCTGACCGGCCTGGACGGCGACGAACCGGCCAAGACGATCATCGAGACGCAGGACCGCGAGATCGGTCAGGCGTCCGGCCGCCCGCGCCCGGACATCCGCTCGATCGCCCGCAGCCCGGCCAAGAGCGCCTCGGCCTAACCTTCGTTGCGTTGGTAAAATACGAAGTCATGCAGCCGCCCCGCAAAGGGGCGGCTGTAGCCGCGTGTCACCACCCAGCCTGCGCGCTCGTAGAACCGCCGGGCCGGCGCGTTGGCGCGAAAACACTCCAGGCTGCACACCCCGCGCGCCACCGCCTCGGCCAGCAGCGCCCGCCCCGCGCCCGAGCCCTGCGCGGCTGGATCGACGAACAGCATGTCCAG
>JBBQOT010000667.1:0-2359 GCA_038331165.1 Acetobacterales bacterium | reverse complement strand
CATCCAGGGCGCGAAGAAGCACGACCAGGCATGCTTGGCCCAGCCGGGGGAGGAAATGTTGAGATGCACATCCCCCGGCATCAGCCCGAGCCAATACACCGTGGTGAGGTGGCCGAGCGCGTAGGAACGATGGCTGTGCAGCACCAGCTTGGGCTTTGCGGTGGTGCCGGAGGTGAAATATAGCAGCAGCGGGTCGTCGGCGTCGGTCGGCGCGTCGGGGGTGAACGTTTCCGGTTCGGTGGCGAAAGACTCGTAGCCAACGCAGCCCGCCGGCGCCCCGCCGACCGTGATGCGCGGCACCGACGCATCGAGCATGCCCAGCTTGGCCGCATCGTCGGCCGCGGTGACGACGAAGCGCACGCGGGCGCGGGCCACCCGCTCGGCGAGGTCGGACGGCGTCAGCAGCGTGGTCGCCGGGACCACCACGGCGCCGAGCTTCATCGCCGCCAGCATCACCTCCCACAGCGGCACCACGGTGCCGAGCATCAGCAGGATGCGATCGCCGCGCCTGGCGCCCAGGCGGCGCAGGCCGTTGGCCACCTGGTTCGATCGGGCGGAGAGTTCGCCGAACGAAACCTTCGCCGCCCCCGCCCCGGTGATCCACAGCGCCGGGCGCGCGGCGTTGTCGCCGCTTGCCAACTCGGCGTCGAACCAATCCAGCGCCCAGTTGAACTGTTCCAAATCCGGCCAGCGAAAATCGCGATAGGCGGTGGCGTAGTCGCTGCGCTGGGCGACGATCCAGTCGCGTGCGGCGCGCAGGGTGTCGGTGGTCACGGCAACTCCTCCCGTGTCTTTCCCCCGAGCCAGCGGGCGATGACGGAAAAATCCTTCGGGCCTTCGCCGGCCTCCACCATCTCGGCAAACAGCCGGGCGGCGTGGGCACCCAGCGGCGTCGGCGCGTCGGACGCGGCGGCGGCGTCCTGGGCCAGGCGCAGGTCCTTGAGCATCAGCGCCGCGGTGAAGCCCGGGGCATAGTCGCGGTTGGCCGGCGAATTCGGCACCGGGCCGGGCACCGGGCAATAGCCGGTCAGCGCGAAGCTCTGCCCGGTCGAGGGGCCGACGATGTCGAACAGCTTCTGGCGCGACAGGCCAAGCCGGTCGGCCATGGCGAAGGCTTCCGACACGCCGATCATCGAGATCGCCAGCATCATGTTGTTGCACGCCTTGGCGACCTGCCCGGCGCCCGGCGGGCCGGCATGGATGATGGCGCGGCCCATGCCCTTCAGCACCGGCTCGGCCAGCGTGAAGCCGGCTGCGCTGCCGCCGCACATGAAGGTGAGCGTGCCGGCCACAGCACCGCCGGTGCCGCCGGAAACCGGGGCGTCGAGGAACGCGATGCCTTTCGCTTCCGCTTCCGCGCCCACGTCCTTGGCGGTTGCCACGTCGATGGTGGAACTGTCGATGATCAGCTTGGTGCGCGCGGAAAGGCTGGCCAGCACACCGCCCTGCCCCGTGCACACATCGGCCACGTGCTTGCCGGTGGGCAACATCGTGATGACAACGTCGACGTCGGCGACGGCCTCGGCGATTGTCGCGGCGGTCGTGCCGCCATTGGCCCGGTGTGCCGCCATGGCCGCTTCGGACAGGTCGAAGCCGACCACCTCGTGCCCGGCGCGGAGCAGATTGGCGGCCATCGGCAAGCCCATGTTGCCGAGCCCGATCAGCGTGATCCTCATACCAACTATCCTAATGATTGACCCGTGAAGACAGGCAAGGCCAGGGCTTTGCCCTGGACCCACCAAAGGCCGGGGGCCTTTGGAAACCCATCTTATAAGATGAGGTCCAGGGGCTCAGCCCCTGGTGGGTCCAGGGCAAAGCCCTGGTCTTGCCTGACCTAGCTATCATGCACCCTCCAGCAGCTTGCGCGCGATGATCACGCGCATGATCTCGTTGGTGCCCTCCAGGATGCGATGCACCCGGAGGTCGCGCAGGTAGCGCTCCATCGCGTATTCGCGGATGTAGCCGTAGCCGCCATGCAGTTGCAGCGCCTCGTCGACGATGTGGAAACAGGCATCGGTGGCGAAGCGCTTGGCCATGGCACAGCGCATGGTGGCATCGGGCGCGCCGTTGTCCAGCGCCACGGCGGCGCGGTGCACCATGAGCCGGGCGGCTTCCAGCTCGGTTGCCATGTCGGCCAGCTTGAACTGCAACGCCTGGAATTCGGCGAGCGGCCGGCCGAAGGCGCGGCGTTGCAGCACATAGGCGGTCGCGGCTTCCAGACAGGCACGCGCCCCGCCCAGCGAACAAGCGGCGATATTGATGCGCCCGCCATCCAGACCCATCATGGCGAAGCGGAAGCCCTCGCCCTCGGCGCCGATGCGGT
Organism: Acetobacterales bacterium; assembly: GCA_038331165.1. Lineage (GTDB taxonomy): Bacteria > Pseudomonadota > Alphaproteobacteria > Acetobacterales > Acetobacteraceae > CAMDGX01. Next base: position 36 of record JBBQOT010000667.1, on the reverse strand, counting down.
TGTCGTGCGGCACCTGCACGTCATCGAAAATCACCT
>JBBQOT010000666.1:0-2378 GCA_038331165.1 Acetobacterales bacterium | reverse complement strand
TGGTGGGTGCAGGGCAAAGCCCTGGCTTTGCCTTTGTCTTAGTTTTCGATCCGCACCCAGGCCGTAGCACCCGCCGGCAGCACTGCGGCCACTGCCGCGTGGATGTCGGCATCGGTCACTTGGCCCTCCAGCATTGCCAGGCTGGCCCAGGCCACACTGCCCACGCCCCAGCCGCCGGCGCCGCCGCCCCAGCCGTTCAGCCCGGCGATGCCGCTGCCCAGCGGGCGCCGCGCGGTCACGAAACACTGATACGACAACAGCAGGCTTCCCCAGCCACCGGCGGCGCCGTAGCCACAGCCGACGCCCCAGCCGCCGGTATCACCCGGCCGCCGCGGCTCGAAGATCACCGGTGCCCGCCCAGTCAAATCGCGCAGCACCGCGACCAGCGCCGGGCGTGTCGCGCGCTCGCGCAGCAGTTCGCGCAGGATGGTGGCGCGGAATGCCACATCGCCCTGTGCCCGCCGCCGGCGGATGCGCTGGCCGAAGTAATCGCCCGCCATCATGTCCAGCATCGCACCGCTGGCGGTGGCCACGCGGGCCTGTGCCCGCACCACGGCCAGCATGTCGTAGAGCCAGGCCCAGCCCTCGGCCAGCCCGGCCAGCACCGCCTCCAGTACCGCCGGGGCCTCACTGTGCCAGCGCGCCGGCAGCACCGCCCGCAGCCGCGCCCGCATTTCCTGCGCATCGCCTTGCATCGGGAATTCTCCTCAGCTGATCACGATGGTTCCGGGCCGCACCACGCCATTGGCACCGGGCGACAGATCCGCCGTGCCACCAGCCAGCAACACCGCGGTCACGTTCACCACGGCAGCCGAGGCGCCATAGGCAAGCTGCGCCAGCCGCGACCACGGCAGCACCTCGCCGATGCCCAGTGCGGCGATATGCGCGGCAATCGCGGTCTGCACCGCCGCTATCACCTCGCCCCGCACCGCACCCGCCTCGGTGACAATGGTCAGCGCAACGCCGGCCACGGTCAGCACCGGCGGCTGCACCGCAAAGCTGGTGCCCACCGGGCGCACCGCCTCGACCGCCGTCGCCACGTCGGCCAGCAGGCCGGCGGGCGGCGTGCCGCTGCCGTCATCCACCGTCACCACGAAGAATCCCGTGCCCACGCCTTCGGCAATTCGCCAGCGCAGCCCTTGGCGCAAGGCGGCGACCGCATAGCCCACTGCCACCGGGGTCGCCCGGCTGCGGCTGGCCAGGTAGTCGGCAAAACGCAGCCGCAACGCAGCGTCGCTCTCGGCATCCAGCCCGCCCAGCAGCGGCCCGTCATTGGCCACAGTGTCCACGCCGGCCAGCGCATCGGCGATCAGCGTGATGCTGCCGGCCAACACGTTGCCCGCGGCGCCGGATATTTGTGCCACCACCGGAACGGTCACGCTGCCCACCCCGGCACCCATCACATAGCAACCCTGGGAAGCGTTCCAGGCTGCGTGTGCGGAGTTCGCCAACACCACGAAACCCTGCGCCGCATCGGCGGTGCGCACCAGTGCACCCGCCGGCACCAGCACCGCCTCGGTGGTGGCAAAGCGGGCAAAGCGCACCTGCCCACTTGCTGCCACCGCCGGCAACCGCGCCAGGGCGAAATCGGCCATCCAGCTATCCAGGTCGGCGGCCTCGCTGGTGGCCGCCCGCGTCATGCTCTGCACCTGCACGATCAGCCATTGCAGCCACAGCGCCACCGAGGCATTCGCCTCCAGAATGGCGCGCAGCACCGAGCCGACCGACAGGTCGATCAGCGCCCGCGACGCTGACTGCACCGCGGCGGCGCCATTGGCCACCAGCGCGGAAAAATCCTGAAGCCGCAACTGCATCACCGGTCTCCCACACGAAACGACAGGCTCTGGGTTTCCCCGCTATCGGCATCGGCGTAGCGGATCGACACGAACACCCGCCCGTCATCGCTCGCCTGCACCTCCACCACCGGCTCGGGGCTGCGTGCCACCGCGCGCTCGCGGAAGATCTGGCTGCGCACCACGGCACGAATGCGCGCGGGCGCGGTCGGCTGGCCAACGAAGCGGCCCAGCCCGGCGCCATACTCCGGCTGCCAGATGTAGTCGCCGGGATTGGTCAGCAGCCGCCGCAGCACCCGCTGCCGGCCCAGCGCGACCCCCTCGGCCAGCGCCAGGTCGCCCGTGGAGCCGGCCAGGAGGTCGGCGCCGAATTCGTGGGAAATATCTGGCATGTTGCTCAATCCTGCGGCGAGGGCGGCGCCGGCGCGCCGGCATGCCCATGCTGGTTGTAATGATCACGCAACGCATCCAGCGCCCCGTGGCTGTCGAACACCCGGCCCGACACGTGCAGGTCGCCCGCAATGCGCACCGTGCCGTCATTGGCCAACCGCAACGTGGCACCGGAGGCATGGCGCAGCACCAACT
>JBBQOT010000665.1:0-2378 GCA_038331165.1 Acetobacterales bacterium | reverse complement strand
CAAGCGCATGGAAGCGCTGATCGGGCGCATCGTGCACATGCAGATCGCCGACGTGCCGGCCCGCCACGAACCCGGCACAGGCGAGATAGGCTGGGAGTTTGTGTTTCGCCGTATCGACGAACTGGGCTACCAGGGCTGGGTTGGCTGTGAATACCGCCCGGCCGGCGACACCGTCGCCGGGCTTGGCTGGCGCGCCCGCTTCGGCGTGTAACCCCCTCAACGATCGGGAGACTTCCCCATGAAAATCGGATTCATCGGCCTGGGCATCATGGGCCGCCCGATGGCCCTGAACCTGCGCGCCGCCGGCCACGACCTGGTGGTGCCCGAGCGCCGCAGCCTGACCCAGGAGGTGCGCGCCGCCACCACCGTGGTGGGCGACCCCGCCCATGTCGCCGAGCAGGCGGACGTGATCATCGTCATGGTGCCGGATACGCCGGACGTGGAAGGCGTGCTGTTCGGCCACCATGGCGTGGCCGAGGGGCTGGCGAAGGGCAAGCTGGTGATCGACATGTCGTCGATCTCGCCGATCGCCACCAAGGATTATGCGGCCCGCATCAACGCGTTGGGCTGCGAGTATCTCGACGCGCCAGTGTCGGGCGGCGAGGTGGGCGCCAAGAACGCGGCGCTGACCATCATGGTGGGCGGCCCCGACTCGGCGTTCGAGCGCGCGTTGCCGTTGTTCCAGGCGATGGGCAAGAACATCACCCATGTCGGCACCGAGAACAGCGCCGGCCAGACCTGCAAGGTGTGCAACCAGATCATCGTGGCGCTGAACATCCAGGCGGTGTCGGAGGCGCTGACCTTCGCCCGCAAGGCCGGTGCCGACCCGGCCAAGGTGCGCCAGGCGCTGATGGGCGGCTTCGCCTCCTCGCGCATTCTGGAAGTGCACGCCGAGCGCATGATCAACCGCACCTTCGCGCCCGGCTTCCGCATCCGGCTCCACCAGAAAGACCTGAACCTCGCCTTGTCGTCGGCCAAAGAGATGGGCATGGCGCTGCCCAGCACCGCGATCGCCCAGCAGATGTTCTCCGTCGTTGCCGCCGCGGGGGGCGCGGACCAGGATCACTCGGCCATGGTGCAGGCGATCGAGATCATGGCGGCGATGAAGGTTTGAAACACGCCGGAGTCACGCACCGGATGATGGGTTCGTAACGCAAGTTGGGACGATGTCTCGATTTACGCGATACGGACTTGAATTAATCGACTGGCAAGAATATCAACGGCTGGCGACTCCATATGAGACGCCGGCCGTTTCCGTCTGCGTCGTATCGCCAGCCGGGAACGAACCGCCATAGGAAGAGGGAGGCCCGCTCCGATGCGATTTACCGAGATCGGCCAGCAACTGCGCGCCTACCGGCTGGAATCGGGCCTGCGGGCCGAGGAGATCGCCGCCCGGCTCGGCGTGTCGCGCGCCGCGCTGTATCGCTACGAGAAGGGCGAGGTGATCAAGCTCGACACCATCAAGCGCCTGGCGGAATTGCTCAAAATCTCGCCGCTGTCGCTGCTGGGCATTGGCGTGGAGTACTATAACCGGCCGGTGGGCTATCTGGAGCGCATCCGCCAGGTGGAGGAGACGGCCGACCAGGTGCTGATGGTCAACGGCCCGCTGTGCTACCTGACCACCACCGATGCCTATGACCAGGCCGTGGCGACGGTGTTCGAGGAGGCGTCGGAGCAGGTCGGTACCGACCGCAACACCGCCCGTGCCGCGGCCGAACAGGTGCTGGGCATCCTGTCGGCGCGCAAGCGGATGTATGGCATGCGCCGGCCGGGCATCATCGCCATGGTGCCGGCCGGGCGGCTGCGCATGTTGCTGGAACAGGGGGTCGCCGCCGGGCTCACGGTGTCGGAGCGCACGCGGCGCATGTGCCGCGAAGTGGCCGCCACCGAAGTGGCGCATATCGCCGCCTTGATGGAAGCCGAGCCGATGGGCCTGCAATTCGGCCTGGTGCAAGCCACCGACCTCAATGGCGGCTTCGAGATCTTGCGCGCCCGCGACCGCGCAACCCTGGCGATGAACCCGTTCCACTCCGACGCCAGCCCGTTCGGCGCGCCCGGCGTGGCAATGATCACCGCGGCCGACGAAGCAATCGCCGCCCACCAGCGCGTGGCAGAGACACAGTGGCGCGAAGCCACCAAGGGTGCCGCCGCCGCCGCCGAAGTGCGCCGACTGATCGAGGCGGCGCGGCTGCGCTGATCTTCAGGAGGCAGGTTTCCACCGACCGCCCTGTGAATGAACGATCGGAAAGGCAAGGCCATGGCTTTGGCCCATAGACACGACGATAAGGAAGGCTGGGCGCCTCCCAGACCCCCCACGGGCCAATCCCCAGGAACGTAATTTAACAAAAAACAAAAAAATACAAAATGTTGAAAGATGT
>JBBQOT010000664.1:0-2380 GCA_038331165.1 Acetobacterales bacterium | reverse complement strand
GAGCTCGACTTCGCCGGGGTCGGGCGGGGGCAGGTATTCCATGGCTTAGCACTCACAAACCGGCTGCAACACTGCGGGCACCTTCAAAAGTTTTGGCCTTGTAGCACAGAGTTTCCAGAAATTTCGCCACGTTTGGTTCTTCAATTCAAGGACCCGGCTGCGTTGAGGAGCTGGGCGATACCTGTCGTGATCTGCGCCGTTGCAAACGGCTTGCGGATGAGCAAGCTCCTCGGCACGCCGTTGGATACCCAATGTTCTTCATCGGTTCCCGTTATATAGATGATGGCAGTGTCGGCATTGATTTCCCGTGCGCGTCTCGCCAGGTCCCAGCCGGTGAGATTGCCGCTGAGGTTGACGTCAGTCACCAGGGCCGAAAATTGCCGACTCTGCGCTTCGAGGATCGCCATGGCTTCCTCGCCTGAGGTCGCGGTCGTGACGGCGAAGCCGCTTTCGGCCAGTGCCTCCTCGATTGTGAGCAGGATCAGCGGGTGGTCTTCAACGACAAGCGCCGGAATTAATTCATTCATCACATTTGCCCCTCTGAGCGCAGACGGCGGGCGCATGCGAGCCGATTGAGTAAAATACCCAGGCGGCAGCATTCCAAAACGCTAACCAACCTAAAAACATGACCATAGAAAACAAATAATATCCAGCATTCATTTCGACAGAACAGAATGAGGGATGCCGGCGCTCAATTTCTCCAGATGGCTGGTTCGACATTGGCCATCGGGGCTGTGCCGGATGCTGGACATTGCGGCGGCGGCGGGGCCGATATAGACGGCGTCCAGGCCCGGGGTGGCGCAGATCGCGTCGAGGTTGGCCAGGCCCTCCTTCGTCTCGATCATGGCGAAGACGAGGATTTCGTCGTTGGCCTTGGCGACATAGTCGGGGCCGCCGTACTGCACGGCGCGGACCGGGCCCGAGGAGCGCATGCCGACGGGCGGGTAGCGGCAGGCGGCGACGGCCTGGGCTGCTTCCTCGGCGGTGTTCACCAGCGGGACGATGATGCCGTAGGCGCCGAGATCGAGTGCCCGCATGATGGCGGCCGGTTCGTTCCAGGCGACGCGGACGAAGGGGGTGGTGTCGGTCTGCGAGATCGACGCGAGCAGGGGGCCGACGTCGTTCATCTCGTTGATGCCGTGCTGCAGGTCGACGCAGAGTGCGTCGAATCCCTGGCGCGCCATGACCTCGGCGGTGAACCAGTTGGAGACGGAAATCCAGCCCAGGGTCGGGCATTTCCCACCCTGCCACATCTGCTTGATCTTGTTCGGTCGCATCCTGGCACCTCCGGTGTCATTCGTTGATCCCACGGACAGACCTTGGGTTATCCGCCGCGGACGCGCGCTCGAACCGATCGAGGCCGCCGCCATGCCCATACACCAAGTGGGTCAGGCCCAATAGCCGGGGTGGCGGGCGGCCCGGCTTCGGCGGGTGCCATGGCGCAATAATCCGAAACTGCAACAAATAAGGCATGTGTCGAGGTGCCGGGCGATGAGCGCGAAAAGCGCCTGGGAGGTCGGGGCGCTGGTGCGTGCGGGAGGGGGGATGTGAGGCAGCGGGGGCGATGCGGCGGCGCGGGGCTGGATGATGGCGCGCAGGCGGGTGCGGCGGGTCGTGCGTCGGCGGCCGTGGGGAGGGGTTGGGGAGCGCGGTGGCGAGCCAGGTGCTGCGATGGGCGCGGTGAGGCGCGGTGGGCTGGAAGGGCGGCTGGTGCTCGTTGGCACGGGTGCGCTGCGGCGTGAGGGCGCGGCGTGAGGGCGCGGCGGTGCGGGCGGGGGAAGGATGCCGGCCTGCCAGGTGGTGAAGAGGCGTTCGAGGGTGGCGAGGAGACGGTCGAGCTGCTGGAGGATGAGGAGCAGGAGGGCATCCCGCACCATGTCGATGGGCGCGCGCGGGCCGGTCGCCGCCGGAGGGGCGAGGGAGAGGCGCAGGGCGGCGAAGGGGGTGACGTCCAGGGGCATTGGTGGGAATATAGGCGGATTCAACGGCGGGTTCAAGGCTTTTTTTCCTTGTTCCGTGCGAATCGGTGGGGTTTACCTCGGCGTTGCGTGGCGGCGGACCCAGGCGATGAAGGTGGCGTCGTCGATGTCGCCGGCGGCCATGGCGAGGATGGTGATGGTGGATTCGGCGTCGCTTGCGGCGAAGTCGAAGCCGTTTTTGGACAGAAAAAGTTCCATCGCGACGTAGGCGGTGCGCTTGTTGCCGTCGATGTACGGGTGGTTGCGGGCGATGGCGAGGGCGTAGGTGGCGGCGAGTGCCGGAATGTCGGGCGTGCCATCGGCGGCCACTTGCATCGGGCGGGCGAATGCACTTTCGAGCAGGCCGGGATCGCGCAGGCCGGCAGCGCCGCCGTGCTCGGCGAGTTGGATGTCGTGGATCG
>JBBQOT010000663.1:0-2380 GCA_038331165.1 Acetobacterales bacterium | reverse complement strand
GGGATTTCGCATTCGGGGATGGATCTGTGACCGACGACGCGCCCTCGCCGCTGCGCCGGGTGTGGCGCAACCTACGGTCCCGCCCCGCGGCGGTGCCGATGGCGCCGGTGGACACCGCGGCCGCGCGGGACCTCGCGGCGCGGCTGGAGGCGGCAGGTATCCGGCGGCTGGGGCGCGGGCTGTCGCTGCACGCGCTCGACCCCGGCAGCTGCGGCGGCTGCGAGCTGGAGCTGCGGATGCTGGGCAGCGTGGTCTATGACCTGGCGCGGTTCGGGTTGCGCTTCGTGGACAGCCCGCGCCAGGCGGAGGTGCTGCTGGTGACCGGGCCGGTGACGCGGGCGTTGCAGGCGCCGCTGCTGGCGGCGTGGGAAGCCGCGCCCGATCCGAAATTCGTGATCGCGATCGGCGACTGCGCGATCGACGGGGGGGTGTTCAAGGGCAGCTACGCGGTCGCGGGGGGCGTGGATTCGACGTTGCCGGTGGATTTCGTGGTGCGCGGGTGCCCGCCGCCGCCGGAGGAGGTGCTGGAAGGGCTTTTGTTGTTGCTGGAGGCGGGGATATGAGAAAGAATCTTCTTTTTCTGAAGAAAAAGAAGCAAAAAGACTTTTTATCCTTTTGCCTCGCAGTTTGACCTCGTGCGTGAAGGGATGAAAGTTTTTTGGTTCTTTTTTTCACAAAAGAACGTTCTTACCTTCCCGTGAACTTTGCCTTCCGCCGCTCCCTGAAGGCCGAAGTGCCCTCGGCGTAGTCCTCGGTGAGCGCGGACAGCACATTCTGGTCCGGGTCCATGTGGCTGACCGACTCGGCGAACGCGAAGGCGACGCGGTTGACGGTGGTTTTGCTCATGCGTACCGGCAGCGGCGGCTGCTCGGCGATGCGGGCGGCGAATTCCATCGCGGCGGCGACGGCCTGGCCGTCGTCCACGACTTTTTCCACTAGGCCCCAGGCGAGGGCGTCGTCGGCGAGGATGCGGTCGCTGGCCAGGATCACTGCCTGCTTGGTGCGGGCGGGGCCCATCAGCGCCACCATGCGCGGGATGGAGCCCCAGGACATGTTCATGCCCAGCTCCACTTCCGGGATGCGGAAATGGGCGGAGCGGCCGCAGAAGCGGAAATCCAGCGAGACGGCCAGCGCCGCGCCGCCGCCGATGGCGAAGCCCTCGATGGCGGCGATCGTCACCTGTTCCATGCGCTCCCACGCCGCGCACATCTTGGGACCGTTGCGCTGGCGGTGGATGCGTTCGGCGATGGACTGGCCGGCGGGGCGCGCGTCTTTCAGGTCGGCGCCGGCGCTGAAGGCCTGGCCGTTGCCGGTGAGGATGACGACGGAGGTTTGCATGTCGTCCTCGAAGCTCTCGGCGGTGCGGCGGAGCTGGCGCATCGCGTCGATGGAGAGCGGGTTGGCGCGGACGCCGCGGTCGAAGCGGACCAGGGCGATGCGCCCGTTGGGGCCCAGGCCGCGCTCGATGGTGACGTATTCTTCGGTCATGGTTTGATCCCTTCGCCGAACAGCCAGTTTCGCTTCCAGAAGGGCTGGCCGTCGACCGAGATGTCCACCTCGACCGCGGTGTGGTGGGCGGTGGTGACGGTGCGGGCAACGAGGGATGTGGCGCCGGCGGGGCGTTCGACGCGCACGGTGGTGGTGGAGTGCATGCGGGCGAGATCGGGGCGGGCGGCGGGCACGGCGGCGCCGTATTCGTGGTCGGTGGCGACCTCGGTATGGGCGTCGAGGCGGACGCGCTCGGTTTTGGTGGCGGAGAGGCGGGCGGTGTCGGTCATCAGGTCGCGGGTGAGGTCCCAGGATTGGCGGCCGCCGCGGTCGTTGGCGCTGGCCAGTGCCTCGGGCTGGAGACGACCCCAGTTCGGTCGTGCCTCCGTGGCCGGGGCGGGGCAGAAGGGCAGGGTGATGCGGCTTTCGGCATGGAACAGGGTGAGTTCGGCGGGCACCGGGGTGGGCCAGACGCGCGGGAAGTCGGCGCAGGAGACGGCCACGCGCAGGCGTTCGCCGGGGAGAAGGCGATAGGCGGTGGCGCGCAGTGGGACGGCGAGGCGGATGCGGTCTCCGGCGCTTCCATGGGCGGCGAGGTCGGCCCAGCCGGTGGTGATCAGTACCGAGCGGCCGTTCGGGGCGACGGCGGAGAGCTTGACGACGATGTTCAGCGGCAGGGCGCTGGCGGCGACGTCCAGCGTCGCTTCCGGGCCGCCGATCAGTTCCATCGGTTCCGTGAGCGGCGCGGTGGTGAAGCACAGCGAGCGAGCGTCGTCGGCGGACTGGTCGTGCGGCAGGGTGGGGTCGATGGCGGTGGTCCAGGGGTCCCAGGCCAGGGAGTGCATGCCGATGGTGGGGTCGTAGCGGTGAGTGCTGCTGCCCTGGGTGGGGG
>JBBQOT010000662.1:0-2380 GCA_038331165.1 Acetobacterales bacterium | reverse complement strand
ATCGTGTTGCGGGCGACGCCGAGGCGGACCAACTCGGCGGCGACGGCCTGGGCGCGGCGCATCGACAGCTGCTGGTTGTAGGCGGCGGTGCCGGTGCGGTCGGCGTGGCCGCCGACTTCGATCTTCGTGGTGGCGACCTGTGTCGAGGCCTGGGCCGCGTCGGCGATGATCTGGCGGGCACGCGGGGTCAGGTCAGCCTTGTCCCAGTCGAAGAACACCAGGTAGGTGCGGGCCGGGGCCGGGGCTGGCACGGAGGCCGACGTGGTGGTGACCGTGGTCGTCACCGCGCCGAAGGCGTAGCGCAGGCCGATCAGGCCGGAGATGTTCAGCTGCGGGTCGGTGTTGCCGCCATTGTAGCGCACCTTCTCCAGCGTGCTGATCACCCGGGCTTCGGCGGTGATGGCCAAGCCGGGAACGTCGGTGATCGGGTAGGCGGCGCCGAGAATGCCCTGGGCGGCCCAGGCACCCTTCGAGTTGGCGCGGCCACCGACGTTGACGTCGCCCCACTGGTAGCCGATGCCGGCGCCGACATACGGCATCATCCCGCCCATGCCGACGTCGAAGTCGAACAGGGCGTTGACCATCGGGCCGTAGCTGGTGAGGTGGCCCTTCGCGGCGCCGAACTTGACGGGCTGGTAGCGGTAGTTGCCCTCGAGCTCGACGCGGAAGCCATTGCCGAAGCCGTAGCCAATGCTGCCCAAGCCGACAAAGCCGACGCCGTCCGACCGGATTTTCGCGCCGCCCGGATTCGTCTTGGTTTCGGTCATCCAGTTGACGCCGCCGCCGGCGCCGATGTAGACGCCGTTCAGGGCCTGGGCCTGCACCGCGGAGGGCGCCATCATGACGGGGGCGGCCAGAACCGCGGCAGCCATCAGCGCATTGCGCAAGTTCATCGGTAACTTCTCCTCATTGTGCCCGCGCCGCCCGGAACTGAAGCGATCGCGTCTGCTGATTTCACGACCCTTAGGGCCCGAATCTCAAACGTAATCTAGCTCCCGATCCGCAATCGGGCCAGCCCGAATTGCCTCTCCAACCCTCGATTTGGGCGGTTCCGGCCGTTTCGCTGTCTAGATGTGGCTAAAATGGCACACCCTGTGACATCCCCGAGACTACACTTTCCAGTGGCCAGAACAGACCCCAGGCCGAGCGACGCAACGGCGATCAACCTGCCGGTCGACACGGCCGGGCGACCCGGCAGCACGGCCGATTGCGACCTCACCAGGGTTTCGCCGTCCGGGTGCGGCCGAAACGCCGCGGGATGATGGGTGGCCTGGCGCGCGCGGCGGTCGATTCTTCGTGATTATCCCGCGTAAACCTATTCATCGGTTGCGGAATTTTTAATGTGGCCACATCGTGCAGCATCGAGATGAACTTACTCGGGTTCAATCAGTCCAAGGGGGGCGGATTGCCTGGAAGGGAGCCGAGTCGGTGCAGTCGCAGGTATTGGGGCAAGCAAACGCACGCGGCCAGCAACCCAGCGGCAGTGCTGAGACCATGCAGTCGTTTTCGGCCGATGTCGGTCGGCCAGGCGCATTTGCCGGCGATCCGTTCGCCGCCGCGACGCCGCTGCCACTGACCCGGGCCGCGCATCCGGCATCGACCGCGGGCGTTTTGGTTGGTTGGCTGGCTGCCGGCGGCGATGCCGCGATGCTGCTGGCGAGCGCTGGGCTTGGTGTCGTGGTGGTGGACGGCCTTGTCTGGCCATCGGTGGCGGCCGGTGTCGTCATGCTGACGGCGGCGCTGGTCGGTGGCCAGTACCAGCCGAGGATCACGACCCCGCCACTGTTGGGGCTTGTGCTGCCGTGGCTTGTTGCGGCCCTGACGGCGTGTTTACTGATCGTGCTGGCCGATGAGCAGAAGGAGGCTTGGCACGGCTTTGCCGCATGGGCGATTCCCTCGGCGGTGGGATTGGCGGTGTGGCGGCTTTGGCTCGGCCGCCTGGTGGCAGCGTGGGGCCGCCGCGGAAGGTTTTTGATGCGGGTGGCGGTGCTTGGCAGTGGCAATGCCGGGCCGCTGCTGGGCGCGATCGCGACGCAGGGTAATACGGCTGGCGTGGTGCTGGCCAGCCACCACGCCAATGACCAGTCGCCGGATGCGGCCCTGTTGCAGCAGCTTGGGCGCGAGGCGGCTGCCGGCCGGCTTGACGCAGTAGTGGTGGCGCTGCCCTGGACGTCGCCGGCGGCGATTCGCCAGACCTGTGCGGCGCTGTGCCACCTGACGGCGGATGTGTGGATGGTCGCCGATCCGCGGAGCCCGGCAACACTTGCCGCGCAACCCGGGCCGGTGCCCGAGGTTGCGATGCTGCCGATCGCGTTGCGGCCCCTGGCGGGATGGCGCCGGATCGCCAAGCGGGCGGAGGATGTTGTGCTGGCCAGCCTGC
>JBBQOT010000661.1:0-2381 GCA_038331165.1 Acetobacterales bacterium | reverse complement strand
GGTGCCGACGGTGCCGGTGGCGTGGAAGCCGACGACATCGTAGTGGCCGGGGGCCATGACGCGGCCGATGCGGCAGGCGGTTTCGTAGCCGGCGACGAAGGCGGCCATCACCTCTGCTCCGGTCGCGCCGCGGGCTTCGCCCAGGGCCATGACGGCGGGGAGGATCGCCACCGTTGGGTGGCCGGGCATTGCGAGGTTCACGTCGTCGTAGTCGAGCGCATGCGCCATGGTGCCGTTCAGCAATGCCGCGGCACCGGCCGGCAGGCGCAGCGTGTTGCCCCAGACCGAGGATTGCGGGGTGCCGCCGGCTTCCTCCAGCTCAGCGCGCAGAATGCCCACCAGGTCGTCGTCGGCCCCCGCGAGGGCGACGGCGATGGTGTCCTGGATGCACTGGCGGGCCAGGGCACGGATTTCGTCCGGCAATGCGGCGTGGGTGCTCGGGCGGGTACGCCGGACGATGGCGCGGGTCAGCTCGGTCATGGCGGCTCCCATAGTGGCTCCAGGATCGGCGGGACCGGTCAGGACGACTTGGCGGTTTTCGGCCCCTGCCTGGTCACGACCGGCATGGGCCGCGGGGGCGCGGGGGCCGGACTGATGGCCTTCTTCTCGGCCTTCGGTTTCTTGGCCTCGCGGCCGCCCTTGTCCTTGCCTTTGGCCATGATGGTGGCTCCTATGGTTGCAGTTGCATGCCCCGTGGTGGCAGCCCGATGCTCATGCACCCGTGGCCGGCACCATTCCAGGAAAATCGGCAGGCGGTCAGCGCCCCTTGAAGACCGGGCGGCGCTTTTCGTTGAAGGCGGCCACACCCTCGCGGCGGTCTTCGGTGGGGGGCAGGCGGTTATAGGCCTCGATCTCGAACAGTAACGCACTGGCGATGTCCATCTGCATGCCGGTGTTCACCGCGTGCTTGATCTGGCGGGTGGAAAGCGGGGCGTTGGCGGCGATGCGCTGGGCGGTGGCGAGGACCTCGGCCTGCAGGGTGGCGGGGTCGCAGACCTGGTTGACCACGCCCCAGTCGAGCGCCTGTTGGGCGGTGAAGGGCAGGCCGGTGAGCAGGATTTCCTTCGCGCGCTTGATGCCGACGGCGCGCGGCATGGTCTGGGTGCCGCCGGCGCCGGGCATAATACCGAGGGTGACTTCGGTGAGGGCGAAGCGGGCGGTGGTGCTGGCATAGGCGAAATCGCAGGACAGGGTGAACTCGCAGCCGCCACCATAGGCGGCGCCGTTGATCGCGCCAATGATCGGGATGGGGCAGGCGGCCATGGCGCGGACGCCGCGCTCGAAGATCAGATGCTGGGCTTGCCACTGGGCGTCGGTCATGCCGAGGCGCTGCTTGAGGTCGCCGCCGGCGCAGAACGCTTTTTCCCCGGCGCCGGTGAGGATGACGCAGCGGTAGAGGGCGGGGTCGGCGCAGAGGCTGTCCCAGAGGTCGAGCGTGTCGAGGCCCATCTGGGTGTTCAGGGCGTTGGACACCTCGGGGCGGTTGAGGGTGACGCGCAGGATGTGCTCGGCGGGTTCGTCGAGGAGCAGGGTGTCGTAGGTGCGGGCGAGCTGCATGGTTGGGTTCCGTGGGCTTGGCGGGCGGAGGCTACCGGCCGATGGTAGGGGGGTCAAACGCCGGCTTGCTGTTGAGGGGATCGGGTGATGCTGCATCGTCGGGCGTTTGAGCCGCAGGCCAGGCCGCCATTGTCGGGGCTGCTGGTGGTGGATATGTCGCGGTTGGTGGCGGGCAACATGGTCAGCCTGCAACTGGCGGATCACGGGGCCGAGGTGGTGAAGATCGAGGACCCGGCGAAGGGCGATCCATTGCGGGCGTGGCGGACCGAGGGGCATTCGCTGCACTGGAAGGTGTATGCCCGGAACAAGAAGAGTCTGGCCATCGACCTGCGTGCGCCGGAGGGGTTGGCGATCCTCGAGGAGTTGATCGACCGGGCGGATGTGCTGGTGGAGAATTTCCGGCCGGGGACGCTGGAGGCGATGGGGCTGGGGCCGGAGGTGCTGCATGGGCGCAATGGCAGGCTGATTATCGTGCGGGTGTCGGGCTTTGGGCAGGACGGGCCGTATCGGGAGCGGCCAGGGTTCGGGACGCTGGTGGAGGGGATGAGCGGGTTCGCGGCGATGAACGGGTTTGCCGATCGCGAGCCGGTGCTGCCGCCGCTGGCGCTGGCCGATATGGTGGCGGGGCTGTACGGGGCGTTTGCGGTGATGGTGGCGCGGCGTGAGGTGGAGGCAGGGCGGCCGGGGCAGGTGATCGATCTGCCGCTGCTGGACCCGATGGTGTCGATCCTGGGGCCGCAGGCGGCGATGTTCCAGGTTTCCGGGGAGATACCCGCGCGGACCGGGAGCCGGAGCAATACGACCAGCCCGCGCAATGTTTTCCG
>JBBQOT010000660.1:0-2382 GCA_038331165.1 Acetobacterales bacterium | reverse complement strand
CATAAAGACGGCAGATTACCCGATTTGGCCCGCGACCTGATCGTCCGGGCGTGCGATGAGATCCTGGCAGGCAAATATCAGGAGATGTTTCCACTGCACGTCTGGATGACCGGCAGCGGCACCCAGTTCAACATGAACATCAACGAGGTCATCGCCAACCGCTGCTGCCAGCTCGCCGGCACCAACCTCGGCAGCAAGGCGCCGGTCCACCCCAACGACCACGTCAACATGTCGCAATCCTCCAACGACACCTTCCCCACCGCCATGCACATCGCCGCCCTGCTCGCCGTGCGCGAACACCTGCTGCCAGCCGTCACCTCCCTGCGCGACGCCCTCGCCGCCAAGGCCGCCGCCTGGCACTCCATCATCAAGATCGGACGCACCCATTTGCAAGACGCAACTCCGCTCACCCTCGGCCAGGAGTTTTCCGGCTACGCATCGATGCTGGACGACGGCCTCCGCCGCATCGACGCCGCCGCCGACGACACCCGCTTCCTCACCCTCGGCGGCACCGCCGTGGGCACCGGCCTCAACGCCCCCCCGGGCTTCGCCGACGCCGCCATCGCCGCCATCGCGCGCCTCACCGGCCAACCCTTCGCCCCCGCCCCCAACCGCTTCGCAGCCCAAGGCGCGCACGACGCGCTGGTCCACCTGTCGGCCACCCTGCGCGGCCTCGCCGTCTCGCTCACCAAGATCGCCAGCGACATCCGCCTCCTCGCCAGCGGCCCGCGCGCCGGCCTCGGCGAACTGTTGCTGCCCGAAAACGAGCCCGGCTCCTCCATCATGCCCGGCAAGGTCAACCCAACCCAGACCGAGGCCATGACGATGATCTGCGCCCAGGTCATGGCCAACGACGTCGCCATCGGCCTCGGCGGTGCGGCCGGCCAGCTGGAGATGAACGTCGCCAAGCCGCTCATCATCCACAACCTGATGCAGTCCCTCGCCCTGCTGTCCGACGGCTGCACCAACTTCCGCCGTTTCCTGGTCGAAGGCACCGAGCCCGACCACCGCCGCATCGCAGCCCACGTCGAACGCTCGCTCATGCTGGTCACCGCCCTGGCCCCCGCCATCGGCTACGACCGCGCCGCCGCCCTCGCCCACCACGCCGCCACCCACGACCTCACCCTGCGCGAGGCTGCACGCGTCCTGGGAATCATGGAAGGTGACGAGTTCGACCGCCTGGTCGACCCCGCCCGGATGGTCTGACAACCTCGACAGACACCTCCCCGCCGCGCATGCTCGCCCCTTGCAATCCAAACGCGGGGGAACGGCAATGCCGGTATTGGAACGGGGCGCAGTGCGCCTCAACTACGCCGAGGCGGGGCAGGGCGCCCCCCTGCTGGTCCTGCCCGGCGGCGGGCTGAACGCCACCATGGCCGGCCTCGCCACCCACCCCTTCAACCCAATGACCGAATTTCCCAACGCCTTCCGCTGCATCTCGCTGGACATGCGCAACGCCAATGGCGGCGGATCGCACGGCCCGATCGAACCCGACCGCCCATGGGACTGCCACGCCGACGACCAACTCGCCCTGATGGACCACCTCGGCATCGACCGCTTCCTGGTCCTCGGCTTCTGCATCGGCGGCCCGCTGATCTGGAACCTGCTCCGCCGCGCGCCCGATCGCATCATCGCCGCCGTCATGGTCCAGCCCAGCGGCTTCCGCCCCACCGAGCCCGACCTCTTCTACCGCAACAACATGGCCGGCTGGGGCCCCACCCTCTGCGCCCGCCGCCCCGACATCGCCATGACCGAGGTCGACGCCTTCCTCACCCGCATGTACCGCACCGACGCCGACTTCGTCTTCACCGTCCCCCGAGACTTCGCCCGCGCCTGCCAAACGCCGCTGCTGGTGCTACCGGACGACATCCCCGTCCACCCCTACGAAGTCGCCATGGAAGCCGCCATGCTCGCCCCGAACGGCCAAGCCAGCTTCTATCCGTGGAAACACCCGAAGGAACGCATCCCGATGGCGGTGCGGCACATCAGGGCGTTCCTCAAGGCCAACAGTTAAGAACGTTCTTTTTTGAAAAAAAGAACCAAAAAGACTTTTATCCGTTTTGCCAACCCCAAACACGGCACAAACGGATAAAAGTCGACACTTTCAAGGTCCGGATGCAACAACTGTGGTTCTACTGTGTCTTCGGTCCATTCAGTCGGTCGAATTCGATCATCTGACTGAAGCACTCCAGCGGGGTCAGCGCATTCAGGCGCGCCCGCGGGCGCGTGTTCAAGCGCAGAGCGATCTCGTCCAGCTCCACCTGGCTGTGCACCGAAAGGTCCGACCCTTTCGGCAGATACTGGCGCAGCAGCCCGTTCGTGTTCTCGCAACTGCCGCGCTGCCACGGACTGTGCGGGTCCGCAAAATACACATCAAGGCCC
>JBBQOT010000659.1:0-2384 GCA_038331165.1 Acetobacterales bacterium | reverse complement strand
ACTATCAGTAAAATTCAGGTATCAATTTATATACGTTAGCATAATATTCAACAATATTTAACTTATTGAACTATAAATACATTGAAGTTTTAGTACTTTCAAAATAAGGTCCAGGGGCTTGGCCCCTGGTGGGTCCAGGGCAAAGCCCTGGCCTTCCTTTCTGCTATTGGACTGCGATGAGGCGCCTTGGCATTACTCCGGCAGCGCGAAGGGCGCCGGGTCGATGAAGCGTTTCAGCACATTGGTGGTGAGCGTGCGCAGCGTGCCCGGCACCACGATGCTGCCGGCGTAGGTCATTGAGCCTGCCGAGAACACCGCGCCACCCGACGGGGTTTCAAAGAAGGTCATGTCGGCACACGACCAGTCTTTCTGCGGCAGTGGATGACGGTGGACCAGCATGTCCTCGTTCACCCAGCCGTAGTCTTCGTGGATCACCACGCCCTTGGCCACCACCAGCACGTTGGGCGGCGAGCCGTATTTGAAGTTCACGCTGTCCAGCTCGAACCCGGCCGCCCCGCCGCCCATGAACCCGCTGTCGCCGAACGCCTCGCCCACGCTCACGTTGATCCCAGCGATCATGAAGGCGGCGCGGGTATCGTTGATGCCTTCGGTGAAGCGGTACGGGAAACCGAGGTGGCGGCCTTGGCTGGAGAAGTTGATGCCGACCAGCTTGTGGCCCGAGCGGCCGATGCGCCGCCACAGCCCGCCATAGCCGCCGCCGAACTGGTTGTAGCTTTCGCCCGGCTCGGTGGCCCAGACGCGGATGCCGGATTCGGCGCGCCGCACCTCCAGCGCATGGGGCGCGAAGGCGCTTGGCTCGGCGCGCCAGTAGAATCCGTTGCCGCCCAGGTACATCAGGCGACCGCCTTGGCCCAGGAAATCTTCAAACGCCTGCATCATCCGATCGGAATGGTATTCGGGATGTTGGCCGGCGATCACCACGCGATAGGGGGCGATGGCGTCTAGCCCATCCTCGTGCAAATCGTGGTCGGTGATCACGTCGTGTGCGATGCCCTCGCTGGTCAACCAATGCAGGAAATAACCGTCGGCGCCGATGCGCCCGGTGCCGGAGCCGCCCTCGACTGGGTCCATCAGGCTGATCTGGCGCGGCCGGGTGTCGAGCTGCGGGCGCAGCATCGAGACCAGCGACACGCCGGAACTGTCGGAATGGTAGTTGTAGCAGGACAGGCCGAATTGCGGGTTCATGTCGGGCGTTTGCAGCAGCGCGCCCCATTCCTTCGCTCGCGGTGCGATTTCTGCGCCGCGGCCAGGCCGCACGAAACAGCCATAGACCTGGTAGCTGAAGGTGGGCAGCAGGAACGCTACGTCCGACGTTGGCTTGGCGGGTCGCACCACGAAGGGGATGTAGTCCTCGCCGGCATCGTTCTTGATGTGCGCGGCATACAGGCCGCTCGGCCAATCGGTGGGTATAGTGAGCGTGAAGGTTTCCTGCCAGCCGAGGTCGCCCTGGTCGTCGTCGTGGAAGTGGATGGCGCCGTACTGCGACGGGTCGGATTTCCAATCATGCACCGCGCCGGTCCAATTCGACCCGGTCATTGCACGGGTGGGCAGGTTCACCAGGTGGGCATGGGCCGCTTGCGAGCCGGTGTCGCTGGCGGTCTGGGTCGGGATGCCGGCGGAAAAATCCCAGGCTGCCACCAGGCCGGGGGCGGCAGGGTTGGCGGCCGAGGCGACCGGGCCTTGCCAGATCGACGGCGCCTCGACCTTGCCGTTGTAGTGCGCGCGGGCCGGGGCGGTGCCGCCGTCGGAAGGCGGCAGTGCCGCCAGGAACACACCGGCCACGCCGCCGGGGCAGGGTGCGGCTCCCTGGGCCGCCGCGGTGCCACCATCGGCCAGCGGTGCATGTGGACGCTGCGCCACGGTCAGGCGGCCATCGGCGCCGAGCGTGCCGACCACCTCGTACCAGCGCCGTTCGCGCAGTTGTTGCTTCACCTCGGCGACGACACTTCCGCCCGGGCCTTCGACCGCCAGCATTGCTCCGCCGCTGGCACCGACATTCAACGACAGGGTCCAGTCGCCCAGGCGCACCGCCACGATGCCCTGCCGACCCTTGGCCGGCGTGGTCGGCCAGATTGTCGCGCGCAGGGTGAGCGTGCCGGCTGGCACCGCCAGCGCCGGCACATGGCCGAAACTGCCCAGCCAGGCATGCTGCTCCTGCCCCGGCATGGTGCCGTCTAGCTGGCTTGCCATCGCGATCTCGGCATAGCCGGGGCCGCGCGGATTGGGGTCGGGGCAGGTGTGGCGCACGAAACGCAGGTCGAAGTCGCGCCCACCGGCGCTGGAAACCATGAAACGGATCGCGCGACCCTGCTTGGCGCTCCAGCGATCAACATAGCCGGTGAGGGGATGCATGGCGGAACTCC
>JBBQOT010000658.1:0-2385 GCA_038331165.1 Acetobacterales bacterium | reverse complement strand
GCAATGCTGCGCCGGGTGGTGGGGCCCGATGTGCCCATTGTCGCCAGCTTCGACCTGCACGCCAACGTGTCGGATCGCGGGATCGAGACAATCGACGCCTATATTGGCTATCGTACCAACCCGCATCTGGACATGCGCGAGCGCGGGGCGGAATCGGCGCAGGTGTTGCGGCGGCTGCTGGGTGGGATGAAGACGCATATCGCCAAAGTACGGCTGCCGATCATCGCACCTACGGTTACCATGCTGACCGGCCGCGACGCGCCCAACCGCCCGTATGGCGAAATGATCGACTTGGGCCAGGAACTGATGCAGCAGGCGCCATGGACCGGGCGCATCGTCAATGTCTCGGTGATGGGCGGCTTCGCCTATGCCGACACGCCGTTCAACGGCATGACCGTGGTGGTGACCGCGACCGACCAGGAAGCCGCCGAGGGTCTGGCACTGGAAATCGCCAAGGCGGGTTGGGACAAGCGGGAACAGTTCTTCCCGACGCTGACCGCGCTCGCCGACGCGGTGGCGCTGGCAAAGGGCACCGAGGACCGGGAAAATCCAGCGCTGGTGTTCGCCGACGTGGCCGACAACCCCGGCGGCGGCGGGCGCGGCAACACCATGTTCATCCTGGAAGCCTTCCACGCCGCCGGGGTGCGTGACGCGCTGGTCGGCGTGATCTACGACGCCGCCCTCGCCGACGAGGCGCATGGCCTGGGCCTCGGTGCGCGCTTTACCGCCCGCTTCAACCGCAGCGTGGAGAACGATTTCTCCAAACCCTTCGCCGCCGAGGCAACAGTGCGCGCGCTGCATCCCGGCCCGATCGCCTGCCGGCGCGGCATATTCGCCGGCGGCACGGTGGATGTCGGCCGCGCCGCCTGCCTCGACCTCGGCGGCATCGTGGTGGTGGTGATCTCCCAGCGCGTGCAATGCGCGGACCCGGCCTTCTTCGAGGCGTTCGGCCTGGACATCGGTCGCGCCCGCGTGGTGGTGGTGAAGTCGCGCGGCCATTTCCGCGGCGGCTTCGACGAATTCTTCAAGCATGCGCAGGTTATCGAGGTCGACGCCCCTGGCCTGACCACGCCGATGTTGCAGCATTTCGCCTGGAAGAACCTGAGGCGCCCGGCGATCCCGCTGGAGCGCGCGGTGGAGTGGACGCCGTGAAGCTCGGCGACCTCCCCACACCCTGTTTGGTGCTCGATCGGCGCGTGCTGGTGCGCAACATCGACCGCATGGCCCAGGCCGTCGGCCGCCTCGGCGTGGCGTTGCGGCCGCACATGAAAACGGCGAAATCGATCGATGTCGCCCGCATGGTGATTGCCAATACCGCCGCTACGGTAGAAGGCATCACCGTCTCCACCCTTGCGGAAGCGGAATACTTCTCCGCGCACGGGATCACCGACATCCTCTACGCCGTCGGCATCACGCCGCAGAAGCTCGACCAGGTGGCCAAGCTGAACGATGCCGGCGCCAACGTAAAGATCATCACCGATGACCTCGACGTCGCCCACGCCATCGCCGCCCATCGCGGCGAACTGCGCGCCCTGATCGAGATCGACTGCGGCGAAATGCGCGGCGGCATCTCGGCCGACGATCCGAACCTGGAAGCCATCGGCACAGCGCTGGGCCGCCGGTTGCAGGGCGTCATGACCCATGCCGGCCATTCCTACGCCGGCCGCTCGATCGCCGAGATGGCCGACCTCGCCGAGGCCGAGCGCCAGGCCGCACTGGCCGCCGTGCGCCGCCTGCGCGCCGCGGGGCTGGAATGCCCGGTCGTCTCGGTCGGCTCCTCGCCCACCGCGCTGCATGCCCGCGCACTCGGCGGCGTCAGCGAAACCCGGCCCGGCGTCTATATGTTTGGCGATCTGTTCCAGGCCGAAATCGCGACGGTCGAGCCGGATGGTATCGCGGTCACCGTGCTGGCCAGCGTAATCGGCCGCCGCCCCGCCGAGGGACGCATCGTGATCGACGCCGGCGGCATGGCACTGTCCAAAGACCGCGCCACAGAATCCTCGCCGCATGATTTCGGCTTTGGCCTGGTGCTTGATGCTCAGGGCCGCCGTAGCCTCGGCATGTCGCTGGTCGCGCGCGCCAACCAGGAACATGGCGTGGTCGATCTGGACCGCGGTATTGCGCTGCCGGAATTTCGTATCGGCGACCGGGTGCGGGTGGCACCCAACCACACCTGCATGACCTCGGCCGCGCATGATCGATACTACGTGGTGGATGGTGGGGATGAGGTGGTGGCGGTGTGGCCTCGGATCAGTGGGTGGTAGGAAGGCGGGGGCTTCGCCCCTCGACCCCACGGGGGGGTGGGCCCCGACCCCGACCCGGTGGGGGTCCAGGGGGGGCGGCCCCCCGGGGGGGGGAGCCCCCACCCCTACCCCCCCCCCCTAC
>JBBQOT010000657.1:0-2405 GCA_038331165.1 Acetobacterales bacterium | reverse complement strand
CAGCCTTCCAACGCCAGCCT
Organism: Acetobacterales bacterium; assembly: GCA_038331165.1. GTDB lineage: Bacteria > Pseudomonadota > Alphaproteobacteria > Acetobacterales > Acetobacteraceae > CAMDGX01. Next base: position 2,385 of record JBBQOT010000657.1, on the reverse strand, counting down.
CTACCACTCGCCCCGGCAGTGGGCGGACTGGCTGGCAGCGTTCGGCCCGCTGTGGGTGGTGATCGTCGGTGCGCCGCACGCGGTGGTGATCGCCGGCATCCGAGGCGACCTGTCCGATGCGGCTGCCGTGCGCGTGAAGGTGCTCAACCCCTGGGACACCCGGGTGGCCTTCGCTCCCGATCCGATCGCATTCAATCCCGCCAACGGCGGCTACGAAGACTGGCTGCCGTTCGCCGACTTCGCCGCCGACTTTGGCAACATGGCCGAACCTGACTACGGCAACTGGCGCGTCCTGCACCTGCCTGAAGCGGCGGCCAGCGCGCAGTCGCTGCGCCACCGCAGCCTGGCGGTGGCGGAGCCGGCGCCCGACGACGAGTCGGCCTACGAACTGGCCCCGCCGCCCAAGCCGGTGGCGCGCGAGCTTCGCCACGCGCGATCGCTTGACGGCGGCGCCGCGGTCGCCATTGCTTCCACCATCGCCGGCGCGGTGATGGAGCGGCTGGGCAACAACGACGGCGACATTACCTGGGAACTCGACCAACTGCGCGGCTACAAGCACCCCAACGACACCGCGCCGTCGCCCATGCCGCCCTCGCAGGACAGCCGGGTGATCCGCCTCACCGACTGGCCTTGGGTGGACGTCGGCTTCCTGGTCAAGGACCGTATCAGTGCCGGCTTCGAAATCAACTGGCAGCAAAACGGCAAGTCGGTCGGCAACGTGATGATCAGCAACGTCGCCACCAACGACGCCATCGGCTGGGGCCTGGTGGTGAAGGCCAAGATCATGGACGACAACATCGTCTACCCGCGCAACAACCCCACTTTCGCCGCGCTGCGGGTGCGCTTCGAGTACCGCTTCACCAGCGTGCTCAGGGGCGACAAGATCGCCATCCGCGACATCCGTCTGTTCGGCGACGGCAGCTACAGCGACGACGGTCGCTGGGAACAGAGCTGAGCCCGGGCCACGACCATGTCGGACACGCGCCCCACCAGCGGCCGCATCTTCCCCGACCCCCGGCCCGCGGCCCGGGCCGAGCCCGGTGCGCGCGCGCTGGCCGACGGCACGGTGCCGGGCCCCGCGCCCGCGGGTGGCGCGCCCGCCGCGGCGCCCAAGCCGCAGGCCACCGAAACCATCGCCCGGCGCACCGGCGCGATGGTGAACGAAATCGACTTCCCCGGTTTTGTGGCCCAACTGGTGCACGGGACGTTCGACGCCATAGTCGACGCCTCGATCCGGCAGATGGAAAGCTATTCCAGCCTCGTGTCGGCCGTGGCCAAGACGCTGGACCAGTTCACCGAGGAAAACGTCACGCCCAATCAGGCCCGCGACTGGCTGGCCACCCGCTATCCCGGCGACCTGCAGCTGCTGCTGCCCGACGGCGCCCAGCGCACCGAGCCGAGCCTGGCGCCGCGCGCCGAGGGCCTGATGCCGAACTGGCTGGCCGAGTTCGGCATCGAGGGCGAGGAGCTCACCGCCGAACTGGTGGAGGAGCGCGTGCTGCCGCAGGTGCGGCTGAAGATCGGCGGCGACCGCCAGCAGTTGCTGGCCACCATGGTGATGCTGGGCATGAACCGCGTGGTGATCCGCGACGGCAGCATCACCAGCAAGGTGATGTTCCGCGCCACTGCCCAGGACGCCGCCAAGGTCGGCTATGCAGCGGGCAGCGACCCCAAGGCGGTTGCCGGCTGGGGCGAGCGCGGCAGCCTGAGCTACGACGGCCAGAGCTCCACCATGGTGTCCACCGTGGCGGTGAACGCCCAGAACGAATCCAACATCCGCGCCGACCTGTTCGGCGAGGTGAAGCTCAACTTCGTCAGCGAAACCCTGCCGCTGGACCGCCTGGCCGACGCGGCCAAGGTGGCGCTGGTGCAGCGGCACACGCCGGCGATGCGCCCGGCCGGCACGGTGCCTGCCGCCGCCCCGGCGCCCGCCGCGCCGCCCGCTGCACCCGCATCCGAAGGAGGCGGCTGATGCTGCGCGAACTCTCCCAGCTGCTGATGGAACTGCATGACGGCCTGGCGGCGGCGCAATCGCGCGGCCTGCCGGCCCAGGTGCATCTTGCGCACGTGGAGATGACGCTGCCGCTGGAGCTGCGTCCGGTGTTCCGCGACGGCGGCTGCGTGCTGTTGGCCGAGCTGCCGCGCAGCCGCGAGGCCAACGCGTTCCAGGTCACGCCCTCGCGCCTGCGTATCGGCTGGGGCACGGGAGGCGAGCCATGAGCGCCCAGATGCCCCCTCTGCTGCGCGACAGCGGTGTGCCCTTCGACATCTTCATCCAGGCGCTCACCGAGCAGTTGGACAAGGCCCAGGCCGCGATGGCCATCAAGGCGCGCGTGGGTAAGCTGCCGCTGACCTTCGCGGTTAAGGAAGTGTCGCTGGACCTGC
>JBBQOT010000656.1:0-2408 GCA_038331165.1 Acetobacterales bacterium | reverse complement strand
CCAGTATTCCGCCGTCGCCGGCCACGCCACCGACTGGCATTTGATGAATATCGGCCGTTTCGCCGCCGGCGGGGCAGGGCTGGTGTTCATCGAATCCACCAAGGTGGAACGCCGCGGCTGCGGCACCGTCGGCGACCTCGGCATCTGGCACGACGACTTCATCCCGCAATTCCGCCGCATGGCCGATTTCATGCGCGCCCAGGGCTGCGTCCCGGCACTCCAGATCGGCCATTCCGGCCGCAAGGCGCGCATGTTCCGCCCGTGGGAAGGCGGCAAGCCGCTCACGCAGGAAGCCGCCGCGGCCGAGGGCGTCACCGACTGGGCCGACTGGGAGTTGGTCGCCCCCAGCGCCCTGCCCGGCGGCGAGGGCGAACCGATCCCGCGCGCCCTGACCCGCGCCGAAATCCCCGATCTGATCCAGCACTGGGCCGACGCCGCACGCCGCGCCCACCAGGCGGGCATCGAGGTGCTGGAAATCCACGCCGCCCACGGCTACCTGCTGCACCAGTTCCTCTCGCCCCAGGCCAACCTGCGCAACGATGACTACGGCGGCAGCGACGCCGGCCGCATGCGCCTGGTCATCGACATCGTGGACGCTATCCGCGAAGTATGGCCGGCCGAGAAACCCCTGTTCCTGCGCCTTTCCGTGCAAGACGACGCCGGCTGGGGCCCCGCGCAGAGCGCAGCCCTTGCACGCATCGTCGGCCCCAAGGGGGTGGATGTCATCGACTGCTCCGGCGGCGGCATCACCGGCCGCCCCACCGCCGGCCCTGCCAGCTACGGCTACCAGGTGCCCTTCGCCGACCAGCTCCGCCGCGAGGCCGCCATCAAGACCATGGCCGTCGGGCTGATCGTCCACGCCGATCAGGCCGAATCGATCCTGCAAAGCGGCCAGGCCGACCTCGTCGCCCTCGCCCGAGAAATTCTCTACAACCCCAACTGGCCGCTCGACGCGGCGCGCAAGCTCGGCGCCGAGATCGGCTTCGACACCATCCCGCCCCAGGGCGGCTGGTGGCTCGCCAAGCGTGCCCAAAGCGCCCGCGGCGTCACCCCCTCCACCTTCCGCCAAGGCACAGACGTCGCATGACCGCGCCGATCCGCTTCGCCGAACTGACAAAATCGCCCTGGCCGAACGGCGCCGGGCGCAAGGCCGACATCGCCGCCGGGCCGATCGGTGACGACGGCAAGCCCGACTGGCTGCTGGCCTATGCCTGGCTCGACGGCGACGCCGCCTTCTCCGACTACACCGGCCATGACCGCACCATCACCCTGGTCAGCGGTGTCGGCTTCATTCTCGACTTCGCCGAGGCTTCCCCACCCTTGATGGTCGACGCCCCCTTCCGACCCAGCGGTTTCGATGGCGGCGTGCCAGCCCAGTGCCGCCTGCCGGCCGGCGCCTGCCTGGTGCTGAACGCCATGTCGCGCCGCGGCACGTGGCGCCACCGCATCGCCACCGCGAGCAGCCGCGCCCCGTTGCCCGCCATTGTCGGCGAACGCTTCATCGTCGTCCTGCGCGGCCGCTGCTCGCTCGGCGGCGTGCTGTTGCACCCGCGCGACGCGATCCGCGTCAGCACCGCCGTCGAGCTCGCCGCCGCGTCGGACTGCCTCCTGGCCATTGCCCAGTTTGAACCTGCGGCGCGCTGACATGTCGCTGTTGCCGGCCCTGGCCGCCGGCCTGCTGGCCGCGTTCGTCGGCTTCGCCAGCTCTTTCACCGTGATCCTCAAGGGCTTGGCTGCCGTTGGTGCCACCCCGGCCCAGGCTGCATCCGGGTTGATGGCGGTGTCCATCGCCATGGGCATCGGCGGTATCTGGCTGAGCCTGCGCAGCCGCATGCCGATCAGCGTCGCCTGGTCCACCCCCGGCGCCGCCCTGCTCGCCAGCACCGGTGCGGTCGAGGGTGGTTTTCCTGCCGCCGTCGGCGCCTTCCTGGCCACCGGACTCTTGATTGTGGCCGCCGGCCTGTTCCGCCCGCTGGGCCGTGCGGTGGCCGCCATCCCCGCCCCCCTGGCCAACGCCATGCTGGCGGGCGTGCTGCTCAGCCTCTGCCTCGCCCCGGTCCGTGCCGTCGCCGAATTCCCCGCCATGGGCCTGGCCATCGTGGTCACCTGGGCAGTCGTGGCCCGCGTCCGCCGCCTGCTCGCCGTGCCGGCGGCCGTCGTGGTCACCGCCGCGCTGGTACTGGCGACCACCACCCTGCCACCCGGCAGTGCCGCCGCGCTGTGGCCCGCCCCGGTCTGGGTCACCCCCGTTTTCGCGCCCGCCACCCTGCTGGGCATCGCCCTGCCGCTGTTCCTGGTGACCATGGCCTCGCAGAACATCCCGGGCATCGCGGTGCTGAACGCCAACGGCTTCCACCCCGACCCGGGACCGCTGTTCACCCGCACCGGGTTGCTGACCCTGCTGTGCG
>JBBQOT010000655.1:0-2419 GCA_038331165.1 Acetobacterales bacterium | reverse complement strand
GCATGCTGACCCGCCGATCCCTTCTGGCTACCCCAGCGCTGGCCAGCCTCGCGCGGCCGGCGTTGGCTCGCGGCTCAGACAAGCTGCTGCGCTTTGTCCCCGCCGCCGCCTATTCCTCGCCCGACCCGATCTGGACCACAGCGATTGTCGTGGGCATTCACGCGCTGATGGTGTGGGACACGCCGTATGGCACTGACATCGGCCTCGCGCCGAAGCCGCAGATGTGCGCCGGCGACGAGGTATCGGCCGATGGGCTGAACTGGATGTTCACCCTGCGCGACGGTCTGCTGTTCCATGACGGCGAAAAGGTGCGAGCGCACGACGTGGTGCCATCGATCAACCGCTGGGGCCAGCGCAACACCTATGGCCAGCGGCTGCTGGCGATCGCTGACGAGATCGCGGTGGTCGACGACCGGCGCTTTCGCATCCGCCTGAAGGAGCCGTTCCCGCAGATGCGCTACGCCCTCGCCCAGGGCTGCTATGTCATGCCGCAGCGCATGGCGCAGGTGCCGGCGAGCCAGCCGATCAAGGAATACGTCGGCAGCGGCCCGTTCCGTTTCGTCGCCGAGGACTGGGTGTCGGGCGTGCGCTCTGTCTATCTCCGCAATGACCGGTATGTGCCGCGGCAGGAGGCGCCGAGCAATACGTCGGGCGCCAAGGTGGTACATTTCGAGCGAGTGGAGTGGGTGATCCAGCCCGACCCCGGCACCGGCGCCAGCGCGCTGCTGGCCGGCGAGGTCGACTGGGTGGACCAGCCGCTGTTCGACCACCTGCCGATGCTGGCGCGCAACACCGGCGTGAAGCTGGACGAGGCCGACCCGTTCGGCCTGATCGGCGGGCTGTTCCTCAACCATACCCAGCCGCCGTTCAACAACAAGAAGCTGCGCCAGGCGCTGCTGCTGGCGGTCGACCAACGGGATTTCATCGCCGCGGTGTTGGGCGAGCAGCAGCGCTATGGCAAGATCCCGGTCGGTTATTTCACCGTCGGCTCGCCGTTGGCGTCCGATGCCGGCATGGCGGCGCTGACCGGGCCACGCGACATCGCCCGCGCCCGCCGCCTGGTGGCCGAAAGCGGCTATGCCGGCGAGCCGGTGCTGTTGATGTCGCCCAGCGACCAGCCGCAGATGCACGCCATGGCGGCGCTTTGCGACAGCATGTTCAAGAAGCTGGGCATCAACGTGACGCTCACGAGCACGGACTGGGGCACGCTGCTGACCCGCCGCTCGGTGGCCAAGCCGGCCAGCGAGGGCGGCTGGAACGCCTTCAACACCCGCATCACCGGGCTGGGTGGCGCCGATCCGACCAGCGTGCAGCTGCGCGCCAACGGGGCCCGCGCGTGGTTCGGCTGGCCCGATATCCCCGACTTGGAGCGGCTGCGCGAGGAATGGTTCCGCGCGCCGACGCTGGCCGAGCAGCAGCGCATCTGCCGCGAGATGCAGTTAGCGGCATTTGAGGGGGTGCCTTACATCCCGCTGGGCCAGTGGAGCCAGCCGACGGCGCATCGGGCTGACCTGACCGGGTTCGTGAAATCCTCGACGCATGTATTCTGGGGGGTGCGACGCGGCTGAGCCGGCTCACAGCGCTGATCCTGGCGGCGCTGCTGCTGGCCGCCCTGCTGGTGGTGGGGCCGGCGGTGGCGCAGCGTCGGGAGGTGCCGCTGCCCGGCGTGGGCGACAGCACAAGGCGCGATGCCGTCGATGCCGGCCAGGCGCCATGGTCGTCGCTGGTGCGGGTGCAGGCGCCGGGACTGACGCGCTGCACCGGCGTGCTGCTGGCACCGGACCGGGTGGCGACGGCGGCGCATTGCCTCTACAGCGTGCGGCTGGGCCGTTTCATCCCGGCCAGTTCGGTGCACGTGCTGCTCGGCTACAGCCACGGGGCCTACGCCGGACATGCATTGGCGGCGCGCTATGCCACTGCCGAAGGGTTCGATCCGCGACAAGCTGAGGCGACGCGCGGCGCCGACGTGGCGGTGATCACGCTTACGATCGCGCTGCGCGGCCCCGTGCTGGCGTTGGGCGAGGAGGTCGGGCCGATGAAGGTGGCGATCGGCGGGTATCAGCAGGATCGGGCGGAAGCGCTGGTTGCCGACCAGGACTGCCGCGTGGTCGCGCTGGTGTGGGACGCGGCGGGCCGCCCGCTACTGGCCCATGATTGTGCCGCCACGCGCGGCAGCAGTGGCGCGCCGATGTTGCGCCAGGTGGACGGGATTTGGCGGGTGGCGGGCATTCAGGTCGGAGCCCGCCCGGCGGTGATCGGTGGGGTCGCGGTGCCGGCCTCGGCGTTGCGGGCGTTGCTGGCCGTGGATTGAATCCGCACTATACCAACCATCGGTATGAATGACACTCAGTTAGGCAGGTCGGGGCGTCGCCCCGAACCCCACCAGGTCCCGAGCGCGCCTTCGCGCGACGGGCCGAGC
>JBBQOT010000654.1:0-2422 GCA_038331165.1 Acetobacterales bacterium | reverse complement strand
GAGGCCATGCTGCGAGTGGTGGGCAAAGGGTCGAAGCCGCGCATCGTGCCGGTGCTGCCGGCGGTGCGCGCCGCCATCGCCGTCTGGCTGCGTCATCATCCCGGCGCTGGCGACCCGGCGGCACCGCTGTTCATCGGGGTGCGCGGCGAGCGGCTGAACCCGGGCATCGCCCAGCGCACGCTGCGGGTGTTCCGCGCGCAGAACGGGCTGCCGGAGCACGCCACCCCGCACGCGCTGCGGCATTCCTTCGCCACCCATTTGCTGGCCGAGGGGGCGGATTTGCGCACCATCCAGGACCTGTTGGGCCATGCCAGCCTGTCGACGACGCAGCGCTATACGGCGGTGGACAGCGCACAACTCATGGCGGTGTGGCGGCGGACCCATCCGCGCGGGTAAGAGGCCAATCTTCCGATCAGTCGGTGCTACTACCATTCGGCCCGGTGAGTGGACCGATGACTGAAGGCAAAGCCCTGGCCTTGGCTTCCGTCCCCGGTGTTCAGGCGGCGTCGCAGCGCAGGTTCAGCAGTGCCACGCCGAGCCGGCGGCGGTCGGGCGAGCCGGGGGTGATGGCCGATACCGGCAGGGAATAAGGCTGGGTAATGGCCAACTCGATCGCGCCGGCATGGGGCGGGATCGGGGCCAGCCGGTACTGGGCGTTGCTGCCGCCGGGAATGAAGGCGAAGGGCCAGCGCGTGCCGTCGACGGTGATGGCGACTTCGGGCAACGGATAGTGCGGGACCACGCCGTAGAGTGCGACGGTCAGGGTTTGGGCGGTGGCCGCGGGTGCCAGGTGGATGCGGCCGCGGCCGGTGTCGCCAACCCAGCACAGCCGTCCGCGTGGCTCGTAGAGTTCGAAGCCCTGGCGGCCGGGCATCTGCATGGGGGTGTAGGTGACCCCGGCTGGGGATCGAACAGGGTGCGGCGGTCGATATCGCCACCGATCGCCGTTGCCGGGCGCGCCCGGGGCAGGCGTTTCATCACCGTGTGGAACAGCGCGAGGTCGATGGCGTTCGCCTCGATGAGGGCGCGGATGTCCTCGATCGACACCTCGTCCCGCTTTTCGACGGTGAAGTTCTCCATGCCGATTTCGAGCGCGTAGGGAATTTGGAGACGGCGCTGGAGGTGGCACAGGGCAGTCGGCATGTCTTCGACGGTGCCCACGGTCATGCGGTTGAGAACGGCCAGGCAATCCTCGACCACCGCCGCGTCGGCGGGCGGGTTCCAGAATTCCGGCTGCTTGGGGTCGGCGAAGCTGGCATGGCTGCTGAAGAACCGGGCCATGCCGTTGCGGACCTGGCCATAGACCTCGGAGTTGCGGGAGGCGAGCATGTCGGCGACGGTGACGCGATCGCCGAGGCCCATGCGGGCGCGGTCGTCGGGCGGCTGCTGTTCCAGGAAGCGGCGCAGCGACAACAGGCGGGCAATCGGCTCGCGCAGGATGGTGAACTCGGGCCCGCACGCGCCCTCGGGCACCGCCAGCAGCGGGATGTGGCCGGAAACCAGCGAGAGCACGTCGCCGCGGGCCTGTAGCACGCCGGAGAACATGGTGGCGAAGCCCTCGCCAACCTCGCGGAAGCGGTGGGTCTGGCCGTCGCCGTAGATGTTGGCCAGGGTGGTGGTCAGCGAGGTGCCGGCGGTTTTTGGCAGGTGGCGGAAGAAGACGACGCCGTGGCTGGAATGGTCGGACAAGGCGCGGTCTGCTCCGTCGGTTTGGGGCCGCATGCGCTGCGGCGGCGCGGTTAGACAGCGCGGGCAAACGAGGGGGAGGATAGCAGAGCGAGGGAGCGGCGCCAGAGGGGTAGGCTGCTTTTGGTAAACAGGCGGCAGCAAGAAGACTTTGTCCGGGTGGAGGGCGTATTTTTGATACGAATTAGCAACAAAATAGGCGTGGGCGGGCTGCGGGGTTTAGGAAGGCGGAATTTTTCGTCGGGGTGGGTCGGGGTGGTTGATCCAGGACGGCAGGCGGCCGGGGGAATAGGACAGCAAGGCCCGGCGTTCACGCGCGGTTATCCGTGCCGCGGCGGGGGCGGGTTTGGGCGGGCGCGGGCGGCGCGGCCGTGGCGGCAGGCGCAGGACCGGGGGCACGGGGCGGATGCCCAGCATGCGGCAGAGCGGGCGGAGAATTCTTCCGGCCTGTGGGGCGGCGGCGAGCAGTTCGGCCATTTCGGGGCGGCCGATGAGGATTTCGAGCTGGGGGTAGAGCTGGGCGGTGCGCTGGACCAGGCGGATGAGCCAGGCGTGGTGGCCGGGCAGGCGCAATTTGGGTGCGCGCGGGGCGGGGTTTGCCGGGGTGGTGGCGGCGGTCCTGGGGCGTGGTGGGGTGAGGGTTCCGGCCTGTAGCTTCGCGATCAGGCGCGCGAGGCGCTGGGCGGGGCGGTGGAGGTAGAGCCAGATCAGCATCATCAGCGGCTGGAGGGGACCG
>JBBQOT010000653.1:0-2429 GCA_038331165.1 Acetobacterales bacterium | reverse complement strand
TCTTCGCGCTTATGGGGCTCTGCCCCTGACCCCGCCAGGGGCCGAGCCCCGGGACCTCAAAACATTGAATTAAATGGATTTCCAAAGGCCCGCGGCCTTTGGCGGGTCCAGGGCAGAGCCCTGGCCTTGCCTTCCTTCATCGCCTGCACTGGCTATTTGGACTGCGTATTCTTCATGCCCAGTACAGCGAAACCCAGGCGAGCAGGGCGTAGCGGGTGACCTTTGCGATAGTGACCAGCGCGAGAAAACGCCACAGCGGTTCGCGCAGCATGCCGGCAATCACCGTGAGCGGGTCGCCAATGATGGGAACCCAACTGAGCAGCAGCGACCAATGGCCCCAGCGGGCATAGTGGCGGCGGGCACGCTCGAGTGCGGCCGGCGAGGCGGGGAACCATTTTCGTCCGGCGAAGCGTTCGATGAAGCGGCCAAGCACCCAGTTGGTCAGGCTGCCGAGCACATTGCCGATGCTGGCGGCCAGCAGCAGCAGGGCAACCGGCTGGCGGCCGGCCAGAATGAGGCCGACCAGCGCTGCTTCCGACTGCATCGGCAGGATGGTGGCGGCCAGGAAGGCGGCGAGGAACAGGCCGCCGTAGGCCGCAGCGTCGAGGATCACGCTACTGCATGAACCGCGTGACGACGTTGCGGATGACAGTGGAAATCTGGTTGTCGAAGTTGTTCCATGGCAGGCTGCCACAGAAGGTGATGGAGCCGACCGAGAACACTGCGCCGCCGTTGCGAGTTTCGAAATAGACCATGTCGCTGCGGATCAGCGGGTCTGGCGCGTTCGACAGCTTAATTTCGCGCGGCTGCAACACGTCTTCCGGGGTGACGCCGAAATGCGCCTGGTGCCCTTCGGAGCGGCAGAGCACCACGGTGTTGGGCGGCGTGCCGAGCAAGGGGTCGGCGCGGTCGAGTTCGAAGCCCGCGGCACCTCCGCCGGAGAATCCGAAATCGCCGATGATCTCGCCTTCGACGCCGTCGAAGATCCAGGCCACTTCGGGGGCGTGGCTGTCCGGCAGCCGGCGGTAGTACGAGCCTTCGAACCTGCCCTGGGCGGAGAAGCCGATGCCCGCAAGCTGTTGTGGTGCACGGTCCTGGCGCCGCCAGAGGCCGCCGTAGCCGCCGTCGAATTGGTGGTAGTATTCGCCCGCGTCGGCCGCCCAGGCGCGGGTGCCAGATTCAGTGCGGCGCAGTTCCAGTACGCCAGGAAGATGCGCGCTGGTGGCAACGCGCCAGTAGAATCCATTGCCGCCGAGATAGGCCAGCCGCCCGCCGGTCGCGGTGTAGTCGCGCAGCGCATCGAGCGTGCCGAGGCTGTGATATTCCGGGTGCGACCCGGTCAGCACGCATTTGTAGCGCGCCAATAGCGCCGTGCCCTCGGCTTCCAGGTCGTGATCGGTGATGGCGTCCCACGCGATGCCCATGGCGTCGAGCCAGGCGGCGAGATGCATGTCGGCGGGGAAGTGCCGCAGCCCGGAGCCGCGCTGGTCGGGGTAGGCCAGCTGGCCGGCCCGGAAGGTGAGGATCGGCCGGTGCATCGATGACAGCGCCACGCCGGAGCCGTCGACGTGCCAGTCATAGGTCGATAGGCCGAACTGCTTGTGCTCGGCGGGATGGTGCGGATAGCTGCCCCAGGCGGCGCGGCGGTCGCGATAGCTCTGGTCGAAATTGCCGCGGTCGTAGTTGGCGTAGACCTGATAGGTGTAGGTGGAGAACAGCACCGCGACCTTGGCCGTGGCGGTGCCGGGCGGCGGCAGGACGAAGAACGGCACGATGTCTTCGTCCGACCCCGCGCGCAGGCGCACGCCGTAGACGCCGCTGGGCAAATCTGCCGGGACCGCATAGGTGAAATCGGTATCCCATCCCGCATCATGGAAGTCGTCGGCGTGGAAGTGCACGGCGCCGTACTGGTCGGGCGCGTCGCGCCAGCGCATCTCCTCGCCGGTCCAGAAGGCACCGCGGAGCGCACGCGTGGGCAGGTTCATGAGGCGGCCATGCAGCCGGTGTGGGCCGCGATCGGTGATGCGGTCGCTGGCCATGTCGAGGGAAAAATCCCACCAGGCGTGGAGCGCGGTGCGTGGCAGCTGGGAGGGTTCCAGGGGCGTGATGCCGTCGAACGTGCCGCGCAGCAGCATCGGGTGTTCGAGGCGGCCGTTGAAGTGGTCGCGCCATCCATCGGCGGCGGCGTCGCGGTCGGCGGCGAGGATGATGCGCTGCGGCGGCGGAAGCGTTTCGGCGATGGCGGCGGTGCCGTTGCCCTCGCTGCCCCAATCGTGGTGCAGTTTGCGTTGGATCAGCCGGACGTTGCCGGCGCTGGCGACCAGGCGAAGTTCGTACCAGCGGCGTTCCAGCATCGGGGCGGTGACACGGCATTCGCTGCCGCCAACGCGCAGCATCGCCCCCTGCCCCGTGACATGCAGCGACACGCC
>JBBQOT010000652.1:0-2466 GCA_038331165.1 Acetobacterales bacterium | reverse complement strand
CGCTTCGCGGTTCGTTTCTCGTGCTGTTCCGCCTCGCCCTCCCCGCTGCCTCCGCCCCCCCCCCCCCCCCCCCCCCCCCCCTTCCTTCCCCATCCACACCCCCCCGACTCCACCCATCATCCCTCAGCATCCCCGCCGAAGCGGCGCAGGTCCAGCGTCATCGGGTGGTCTCGGCTAACGGTGGAACGCGGTTCCGGCATCGTCCCTGGCGTATGCCCCATCGGCAGGAACCGCGACCGGCGCCGCGCCTCGGCCTCGTTGGCGTTCACCGGAAACGTGTCGTAGTTCAGCCCGCCGGGGTGGGCCACATGGTGCGTCATGCCGCCCAGCGCGCGGCCGCTCCAGGTGTCGAACAGATCGATCACCAGCGGCGCCTGCGCCTTCACCGTGGGGTGCAGCCCGTGCGGCGGGTTCCACGCCTTGAACCGCACCCCGGCCACGTAGTCGCCCACCCGCTCGGTGCGCGAAAGCGGCACGGCGATACCGTTGCAGGCCAGCACGAAGCGTTCCTCCACCCAGTTCGACACGCGCAGCTGCACCCGCTCGACTGAACTGTCGACATAGCGCACCATGCCCTCCGGCGTGCTTTCCTCGCCCAGCACATGCCACGGCTCCAGCGCATGGCGCAGTTCCACGCCCATGTCGCGCACCGTGATGTCGCCGATCTTGGGAAAGCGGAACGCGGCATGCGGCGTGAACCATTCGGGATCAAGCTGGAACCCAAAGCCCCCCAGCTGCTCCAGCGCATCGCGAAAATCCTCCAGGCACGGCTGCGGCAACAGAAACCGGTCGTGCAGCCGCGTGCCCCAGCGGATCAGCCGGCGCTCGTACGGCCGTTCCCAGAACGCGGCGACGGCGGCGCGCATCAACAGCGTCTGGGCGGCCGACATGCGCGCATGCGGCGGCATCTCGAAGGCGCGGAACTCCACCAGGCCGCGCCGCCCACCGGGCCCGCCGGGATCGTACATCTTGTCGATGCAGAATTCGGTACGGTGGGTATTGCCCGCCATGTCCACCAGGATGTTGCGGAAAATCCGGTCGGTCATCCACGGCGGCGGCGGCGCATCGCGCGTTACCTGCGCGAACGCCGTCTCCAGCTCCGCCACCGCATCGTCGCGCGCCTCGTCGATGCGCGGGTGCTGGCTGGTCGGGCCGATGAACAGCCCGCTGAACAGGAACGACAGGCTGGGATGGTTGTGGAAGAACCCCAGCAGCGACTTCAGCAAATCGGGCCGGCGCAGGAACGGGCTCTCCTCCGGCGAGGACCCGCCCATCACCACATGGTTGCCGCCGCCGGTGCCCACATGCCGGCCGTCCAGCATGAATTTCTCCGACGCCAGCCCCACCTGCCGCGCCTCCTCGTACAGCGTCTCGGTGCGCGCCACATGCTCGGCCCAGCTGGTCGAGGGATGGATGTTCACCTCGATCACCCCCGGGTCGGGCGTCACCGAGAAATGCTGCAACCCGGGGTCGGACGGCGGCAGATAGCCTTCCAGCACCACCGGCAAGGAGAGCTCCTGCGCCGTCGCCTCCACCGCGGCCACCAGCGCCAGCCAGTCCGCGGCCGCCATCAGCGGCGGGAAGAACACGTGCAGCACCCCGCCGCGCGGCTCCACCGCCAGCGCCGTGCGCACCAGGCCGGGCTCGCCGCTTCCGACCTCCGGCAATTCCTGCGCCTGCGCCCGCCAGTCCTCGATGCCCGACCCCACCGGCGCCACCGGCCCGGCCCGCAGCAGTGCCTGTGGCGGCAACGTCTCCACCCGCTCGAACGGATCGCGCTCGAACTGCGGCTCGATCGTGGCGGGATCGGCCCACGGCAAACTATCCAGCGGCAGGCGCAGCCCGATCGGCGAATCCCCAGGCAACAGGAACAGCGTGTCGCCGCGGAAATACCATTTCCCGGTATGCCAGCGCCGCACCCCGCGCTCCAGCACCCGGCGCAGCGGCAGCACGCTGCCCACTGGCGCCGCCAGGCCCTGATCGAACATCCGCGCCATGCGCGCCCGCTCCAGCGGATCGCGCAGCTTGCTGTCCTGCATCACCACATTGGCCGGCAGCCGATGCTCGCGCCACAGATGGTAGTGCACGTCCTCATGCGCCGGCAGCGCCATGGCGGCATCGACCTGCAACCGCTCGGCCAGCGCCGTGGTGAAGCGCGCCGCGTGCTCGGCCGTGGCAGTCCCCCGATCGCGGTCGGCATCGGCCAGCAATTCGGGGTTCAGCCAGACTTTCTCGCCATCCGTCCGCCAATGCGCCGACAGCGCCCAGCGCGGCAACGGCTCGCCAGGATACAGCTTGCCCATGCCGGCATGCAGCGCGGCACCAGGCGCCCATAACGGCGCCAACCGGCGCAGCAGCGTGCCGGCATAGCGCCGCTTGGTGGGGCCGAGGGCCGCGGTATTCCACTCCGGCGCCTCGAAATCCGTCGCCGCCACAAAGGTCGGCTCACCCCCCATGGTCAGCCGC
>JBBQOT010000651.1:0-2483 GCA_038331165.1 Acetobacterales bacterium | reverse complement strand
GTCTGCGGCCCCACCACGATGCGGGCGTCGGCCAGGGCGCGCAGCGGCACCATGGCGCCGGTGCGGCTGCGCACCTGGATGCGCCAGACCGCGTCGAGGTCGAGGCGGTCGGTTGCCTCACCCTGGATGTTGACCTGCCAGGTGCGGCCGAACAGGTTGAAGTCGTTGACATAGATGCCGCCCAAGGTGGCTTGCAGCGTGGTGAAGATATCGGTGACCGCCACGCCCAGCGCGATCGCCTTGTCGCGGTCGATGTCGAGGAACACCGAGGGGTTGGAAGCGCTGAAGGTCGAGAACACCCGCGCCATGCGCCCGTCGGTGTTGGCCGCCCCCAGCAATGCGCCCATTGGGCCGGCAATCTCGGCCGGGTCGCGCCCCTCCAGGTTCTGCAACTGGTATTCGAAGCCGCCCGAGGTCGACAGGCCGATGATCGGCGGCAGGTTGAACGGGAACACCACGCCGGCGCGGGTGGCCATGGAGATGCCGAAGACGCGGCCGATCACCGCCTGGGCGCGGTCTTGCGGCGCGGTGCGCTGGTCAAACGGTTTGAGGCGCACCACCAGGAAGGCGGCGTTGGACTGCGCGCCACCGTCGAGCAGCGAGAAGCCGACGATCGCCAGCACGTTTTCCACCTGCGGCAGGGCGCGCAGCGTGGTTTCCAGCCCGGCCACCAGCTCGCGCGTGCGCTGGACGGAGGCGGCTTCGGGCAACTGCACGGCGATGAAGAAGGCGCCCTGGTCCTCCTCCGGCAGAAACCCGGTCGGTGTCATCTTCTGCAAGCTGAAGATGCCGAAGCCGGTAGCCGCCACCAGCACCAGGCCCAAGATCGAAACCCGCAGCAGCCGGGCCACGATGGCCGCATAGCCGTCGCGCACATGGTCGATACCGCGCAGCACCCGGCCCATCACGCCGCGGTTCTTGTCGGTGTGGCGCAGGAACACGCCGCACAGCGCGGGCGACAGGGTCAGCGCGTTGATCGCCGAGATCAGCATGGCCACGCTGATGGTCACCGCGAACTGGCGGAACAACTGGCCCGACACGCCGGGGATGAAGGCGATCGGCACGAACACCGACAGCAGCACCAGCGAGATGGCGATGATCGGGCCGGTGATCTGGCTCATCGCCTTCTTGGTGGCTTCCTTGGGCGTAAGGTGCGGTTCCTCCTCCAGCACGCGTTCGACGTTTTCCACCACCACGATGGCGTCGTCGACGACGATGCCGACCGCCAGCACCAGGGCCAGCAGCGACACCGTGTTGGCGCTGTAGCCGAGCATCAGCAGCACCGCGATGGTGCCGATAACGCTGACCGGCACGGCCACCGCCGGGATGATGGTGGCGCGCAGGTTGCCCAGGAAGATGAACACCACCAGCACCACCAGCGCGAACGCCTCCAGCAGGGTCTTCATCACCTGGTAAATGGTGTCGGCGACAAAGACGGAGCTGTCGTAGAACACGATCTTCTTCATGCCGGCGGGGAAGCGGCGTTCCAATCCGTCGAGCGTTTCGCGCACCCGCGTGGAGGTTTCCACTGCGTTGGCGCCGGGGGCGAGGTAGATGCCGATCGACACCGCGGGCTGGCCGTTCAGCCGGCTTTCGGTGTCTTGCGTCGCCGGGCCAAGCTCCACGCGGGCGACGTCGCGGATGCGCAGCACCGATCCGTCTGGGTTGGCGCGCACCACGATGGCGCCGAACTCGTCCGCCGTCACCCGCCGCCCGCTGGCCTGGAGGTTCATCTGGACGGCATTGCCCTCCAGCGTCGGCTTGGCGCCGATGCGCCCGACGGCGCCCTGGACATTCTGCGTTTGCAAGGCGGCGATGATGTCCGATGGGGCGAGGCCGAGATCGACCAAGCGGGCGGTCTGGAACCAGATCCGCATGGAATAGTCGAGCGCCCCGAACATGAACGCCTGGCCGACGCCGGGCACGCGGGCGATGGCGTCGAGCACGTTGATGGTGACGTAGTTCGACACGAACAGCGGCGTGAGCGCCGGGTCTTCCGAGTAGAACTGGGCGAATTTCAGGATCGCCGAGCTTTGCTTGGACACGGTGATGCCCTGGCGCTGCACCTCGGCGGGCATCTTGGCCAGCGCTGCCTGGACGCGGTTGTTGACGTTGACGGTATTGATGTCGGGGCTGGTGCCAAGGTCGAAGCTGATGGTCAGGCTGTAGCTGCCGTCATTGGCGCTGTTCGATTTCATGTACAGCATCTTGTCGACGCCGTTGATCGCCGCTTCCAGCGGCTGGGCGACGGTGGATTCCACCACGAGGGCCGAGGCGCCGGGGAAGCGGGTGACCACGCGCACCTGCGGCGGCACGATGTCGGGGAACTGGGCCACCGGAATGCGCGTCCAGGCGATCAGGCCGGCCAGCGTGGTGATGATGGCGATCACCACCGCCAGGCGGGGGCGGTCGACGAAGATGGCGGAGAGCATCGGTTCAGCCCCTCGGTGCGGCGGGGGGCGCGGCGGCGGCCGGGCTGGCGG
>JBBQOT010000650.1:0-2486 GCA_038331165.1 Acetobacterales bacterium | reverse complement strand
CTATGCCGGCAGCCTCGGCGTGCCGGTGGCGCTGTTGACCGGCGACGACCAGTTGGCGGCGCAATGCCACGCGCTGTTCCCGGGCTCCGTGATGGTGCAGGTGAAAGCCGCGCTGGGGCATCGCTCGGCGCGCGCGCTGTCGCCGGAAATGGCGTGCGCGCGCATTCGCGACGGGGCGGAGCAGGCGGTGCGCGGAATCGGCGGCGGCGCACCCTATGTGATCGCGGGACCGCACCGGCTGGAGGCCGACCTGGCGAGCGTGGCGATGGCCGATCTGTGCGGCGCCATTCCCGGCGCACTGCGCACCGGGCCGCGCGGGGTGGCGTTCGACTGCGCGGGCATTGTGCAGGTGCAGCAATGGATCGCGGTGATGGCGACGATGTGCGGCACGCTGCGGTAGCGCGGCTTCAGCCCGGCATCCGAACGCCGCGGGCGATCACCGGCGCGGGGTCGAGCTTGGCGCGCACCGCATCCGGCGCCAACGCGAGCAGGCCGGAGCGGGACAGCAGCCAGGCCATGGCGCTGCTGCCGCGCGGCACATCGAGGATGGGCGTGGCGCCGGGCGGGATGGCCTGCGCGGTCCAGTCGGCCGGCAGCGGGCGGCGGGGGCGCGGATTGACGTAGCACAAGCCGCCGGGCGCGCACGGACCGGCGGAGACGCGGGCGCGCAGGCCCTCGTTCTCCAGCGGCCAATCCGCACCGCGCAAGGTGGCGGGGTCGGTGCGGATGGGGCCGGTTGTGGCGCGCGCGAAAGCAACCAGGCCGCGTTCGCCGAACAACAATTCGCGGTCGGCGACGGTGGCCAGGGAGATGCCGGTGGCGGCCAGGACAACGACGATCCCGGCCAGGATCAGCCGGCTGCGCAAGGTGGACAGCCAGATGCCAAGCGGCACGCACAGGGCGACCATGGTTACGGTCTGGTAGCGCGGCACGATCCACATGAAGAGAAAAGCGTAGCCGAGCACCAGGAACCAGAGCAGGGCCAGGCCGGCAAACAGCAGGGCGGCGGGCCGGCCGGCAGTGGAGGGGCGGCGGGCGATGGCGATGGCGGCGGGCACGGCGGCCCAGGCGAGCAGCCCCATCGACTGGTTGGCGAAGATGGCCAGCAACGCCTGGAACTGGCGCGGGGCCACAATCACGCCGTGGCGGTCGAGCCCGCCGGCGTTGACGACGAACTTGGCCAGGCTGGGGTTGTCACCGGCGACGCCGCCTTGGGAGATGTGCATGCGCCACAGCGGGTCGCCGCTGGCCGCCCATAACCAGGCGAAATCGAGGCCGACAACCAGCAGGCAGCCGACGCCCATGCGCACGAAATCCATCATCCGGCGCGGCGCCATCAAGAACAAGACGAGGTAGAGCACCAACAAGGCGAGGGTGGTTTCGCGGGTGATGAAGCCGCAGCCGGCCAGGATGCCGCTGAGCACGAACAGCCGCGCGCTGCGACGGCTGGCCGCGAAATAGTAGGCCCAGAGGGAGGCGAGGACAAAGAACGCCTCGGGGATGTCGGAATACACCACCGAGGCGCCAGTGATCAGCACCGGCAAACACACCACCAGAACGGACGCGAGCAACCCGGCGAGCGGCCCGGCAACGGCGCGGACGCACAGCCCGGTCATCGCCACGATGCCGCCGGCGTACAGGATGGTGGGCAGCACGAGCGCGAACTCGCCGCGGCCGAACAGGGCGAAGCTGGCGGCGATTGGCAAGACGATGAGGTGGCGCAGGCCCCAGTGGGATTGGCCAAGATGGGGGAACTCGGTCAGCCACAGCGTGGCCGAGCGGGCATATTCCAGGTCGTCGGACTCGATGAAGCCAACCCAGGTGGCGCCCAGCAGGGCGGTGAACAGGATGGCAACGAGGGCGGCGCCGAGCACCGTCGCACCTTGCCTGGGGGTAGCGCCGGCCATCACCGTGGTCTCCCGCATCTGAACCGCCCGCGCCGTCCGGGTGGCGACAGTGTGCCGCAGTGCGTGCCCGGGGTGCAATTGGGCGGCGTCGGCGACGCGGGGCTGGTTGGGCGGATCGGCGCTTGCCGGGGCGGTGCGGGGCCGTTATCGCTGCGCGGCCAGGCAGTTGACGCGGCGCTGGGGCGCGGTTTTTTGGATGGGAGCGCAGGATATGGCCTACAGAGTTGCGGTTGTGGGTGCCACCGGGGCGGTGGGGCGAGAGATGCTCAAGACGCTGGTGGAGCGGAACTTCCCGATCAGCGAGGTGGCCGCACTGGCCTCGGCGCGCTCGACCGGGCAGGAGGTGTCGTTCGGCGACAAGACGGTGCTGAAGGTGAAGAACCTTGAGACCTTCGACTTCGCCGGCTGGGATATCGCGCTGTTCAGCCCCGGGGCGGCGATTTCGGCGGTGCATGCGCCGCGGGCGGCGGCGGCGGGGTGCCTGGTGATCGACAACACCAGCCAGTTCCGCATGGAGCCTGATGTGCCGCTGGTGGTGCCGGAGGTCAACCCGCAGGCGCTGTTGAAGATCAAGCGTGG
>JBBQOT010000649.1:0-2496 GCA_038331165.1 Acetobacterales bacterium | reverse complement strand
TGGAGTTCTTCAACAACGTCACGGTCAACGCCTCCCCCGGCTCGGCGCCAGACCGCTCGGTGGTCACCGCCAACGTCGAGGAGCGGGCCACCGGAGAGTTGACCCTGGGCGGCGGCTATTCCACCGATATCGGCCCGCTGGTCACCGCCGGCCTGCGCGAGCGCAACCTGGTCGGCACCGGCATTGACGCCGGCATCAACGGCATCCTGGCTTCCAAGCAAAGTCAGGTTACCTTCTCGATGACCGACCCCTATTTTCTCGACCGCAACCTCGTGGCGGGGTTCGACATCTTCCATATTCAGAACAACCTGCAGGAGGTGGCGCAGTACAACGAACGGCGCACCGGCCTTGCGCTGCGCCTGGGCTACGAGTTCAGCGAGCATCTGCGCCAAGTCTGGACCTATTCGCTCACCCAGCGCTCGGTATTCGACGTTGGCGCGCTGGCCAGCATCTATGTGCAGGATGCCAAGGGGTCGAGTCTGCTGTCGCAGATCGGCCAAACGCTCACCATCGACTACCGCGACAGCCGCATTGACCCGCGCGAGGGCTTCGTCACCCGGCTGGGCACCGATTTCGCCGGGCTGGGCGGCAATGCGCGCTTCGCCCGTGCCAAGATCGACGGCTCCTACTACATTCCGCTTGAGCGCCTGACCGGCGACCCCGACTGGACGATCGCCCTGTCCGCCGGTGCCGGCTATCTGTTCACCCTGGGCAAGAACGAGAAGATCATCGATCGCTTCTTCCTCGGCGGCGACAACATGCGTGGCTTCGCCGTCGGCGGCGTCGGCCCGCATGCGCAAATTCCCGGCAGCAACAGCATCGGCGGCCGATTTGTCTGGACCCAGAGCACCGAGTTGCGCTTCCCACTGCCGGTGTCAGCGGATCTCGGCCTGCGCGGTCGCGTCTTCGTCGATGTCGGCTCGCTGTCTGAGGTCAGCCCGCTGAGCAGGAACGGCGTTCGCGTGTCGGTGTTCGACGACGCCTCGCCGCGCGTCGCCGTCGGTGTCGGCGTATCGTGGAAGACGCCGTTCGGCCTGCTCAACATCGACATCGCCCAGCCGGTCATCAAAAAGAAGTTCGACCAATCGCAGTTCTTCCGCTTCGGCTTCGGCACAAGGTTCTGATCGCATGCCCCGTCTGACCACCCTCGTTGTTGCCGTGCTTGCCGCCGCCATCTCCGGCGGTACCGCCTTGGCGCAGCAGCAGGATTTCTTCGTACCCGGCCAGCAGCGACCCGGCGCCCCGGGTGCTGGTGGACAGGGCGCGCGCCCGCCCGCCGGTGCCCCGGCCCGCCCGCCCGCCGCCGCCCAACAGGCGCCGCGCGCCCCCGACCCGCAGCCGGTCGAACTTGATGAGCCGCCGATCGGACAGATCCCGGTGCCGCCGGTGCCCGAGCTGCCCGCCCTGCCGAAAGGCGCTGCCCCGCCGGCCTCGGTGGTCGGGGTGATCGGCCTGCCCGAGGTGATGCGCGCCTCGCTGGCGGCCCAATCGGCCGACAAGATCATCGGCGAGCGCCGCGAAAAGCTGAACGAGGACGCACAGAAGGAACAACTGGTCTGGCGCGACATGCAGCAGATCCTCGCCCGCGACCGCGCCAAGCTGACCCCCGATCAGATCCGCGCCCGCGAACGCGAGTTGCAGGAACGCATCACCGCCGCGCAGCGCAGCTTCCGCGACCGCAACCGGATCATCCAGGAGGCGGCGCAGTTCGCCATCAACCAGGTGCAATCCTCGCTGATCGGCGTGATCCGCCAGGTCGCCGAAAGCCGCGGCATGAACCTCGTGCTGCACCGCAGCCAGGTGGCGCTGAACGTCAACGAGTTCGACATCAGCGACAAGGTGGCCGAGGAACTGAACAAGCTGTTGCCCGCGGTGGCGGTGCCGGCCGATGGCGTCTCGCCCGCGGTGCCGCCCACGCCGCCCGCCGTCCCGCTGCCGCCGCCGCCGGTCCAACGCTGAGCCCGGTGGCGGGCACATGACCCGTCCTGTCCAACCCGGCGACCCGCGCTTCTTCGCCCGCAGCGGGCCGCACAGCCTGGCCGGCGTGGTTGCGGCGGCCGGCGGCGATGCAGCGGCGGACCAAGCGGGCGCGGATGCGGCGGGTGCGGGCGGCGAAATGCTGCTGCACGGCGTCGCCCCGCTCCAGGCGGCGACGCCCGACACGGTCAGCTTCCTCGACAACCGCCGCTACCTCGACGCGTTGAAGGCAACCAAGGCCGGCGCGGTGCTTGTCCATCCGGCGTTGGCCGTGCATGTACCCGCCGGCACCACGGCTATCCGCACCACCCAGCCCTATCTGGCCTGGGCGCGCGTGGCGGCACTGTTCCACCCCATGCCGCCGGCCCGCCCCGGCATCCATCCCTCCGCCGTGATCGACCCGGCCGCCCACATCGATCCGTCGGCCGAGATCGGGCCGCTGGTTGTGGTTGAGGCCGCGGCCGAAATCGGCCCGCGCTGCCGCATCGGCCCGTTGGCCGTGGTCGGTGCCGGCGTGGT
>JBBQOT010000648.1:0-2500 GCA_038331165.1 Acetobacterales bacterium | reverse complement strand
CCTTCACCGTGGTGCCGGGCCCCGGGGTGATGAACACGATGGGCGCAATGCTGACGGCCTGGGGGGTGAATGCGCCGGTCATGTGCATCACCGGCCAGGTGCCGAGTGCGATGATCGGGCGCGGCCGTGGGCAACTGCACGAAATGCCGGACCAGCTCGCCACGCTGAAGTCGATGCTGAAATTCGCCGAGCGCATCGAGCACCCGACCGATGCGCCGCTGGTGATGGCGCGCGCCTTCCCGGCGATGACCCCCGGCCGGCCGGGGCCGGTGGCGGTGGAGGTGCCGTGGGACATGTTCCCGGCCACTGCCGATGTCACGCCAATGGACCCGTTGGGCAAGCGCGTGAACCCGGTGCCCGACCCGGAGAAAATCACGGCACTCGCCAAGCTGGTGGACGCGGCGAAATTTCCGATGATCTGGGTCGGTGGCGGCGCCAACGAGGCGGGGGCCGAGGTGCTGGCGCTGGCGGAGAAGATCGGCGCGCCGGTGGTGTCGTTCCGCACCGGCAAGGGGGTGGTGGACAGCCGCCATCCGCTTTCGCTGGGCACCGTGGCGGGCTTCGAGTTGTGGGACAAATGCGACCTGCTGATCGGCATCGGCACGCGGCTGGATGTGCCGTTGGGCCGCTGGATGCCGGCGCCGGCGGGGTTGAAGATCGCGCGCATCGACATCGATGCCGCCGAGCATCGCCGCCTGACGGTGGATGTGCCGATCGTCGCCGATGCCGCAGATGGCGCGCGAGCGCTGGCGGCCGCGGTGGCGAAGAACGCCGGCACCGATCGGCGTGCCGCGATCGCCACGGCCAAGGCGACCGCGCTGGCCAAGATCAGCAACGCACAACCACAGTATTCGCTGGTCGAGGCGATCCGCGAGGCGGTGGGCGAAGATGGGCTGATCGTCGACGAGGTGACGCAGGTGGCCTATATCGCCTGGTACGGCCTGCCGGTTTACAAGCCGCGCACCATGATCACCTCGGGCTTCAACGGCACGTTGGGCTACGGCTTCCCGACGGCGCTCGGCGTGAAGGTTGCCAACCCCGACCGGCCGGTGGTGTCGATCTGTGGCGATGGCGGCTTCCTGTTCGGCGGCTCCGACCTGGCCACCGCCATGCAGTTCGGCATCAACCTGGTGACCGTGGTGGTGAACAACGCCAGCTACGGCAATGTGCTGCGCGACCAGCAGCGGCTGTTCGACGGGCGGCATTCCGGCTCGGTGCTGACCAACCCTGATTTCGTCGCCTATGCCCGCGCGTTCGGCGTGGGCGCCTGGCGGGTGGAGGACGCGGCGGGATTGAAGCGGGCACTGGCCGAGGCGATCGCCTCCAACGCACCCGCGTTGATCGAGGTGGTGTCGGACATCGGCAAGGACTATCCGCCGTACGAGTTCCACCAGCCCAAGCGCAGCTGAACCAGGCGCCACGTTCGCCCTGCAGGAGGCATCGACATGGCCGTCATGATCCGCCCGCTTGCCGCTGTCTTCGCCGGGGAGGTCCTCGGCGTCGATTGCCGGCGGGCGTTGTCGCCCGACGACGTCGCTGCGATCACGAAGGGGATGGACGACCACGCGGTGCTGGTGTTCCGCGACCAGATGCTGAGCGACGCGGAACAACTGGCATTCTCGTTGCAGTTCGGCGTGCTGGAGCGCAAGCCGGGCAGTGCCTCCATCCAGGGCACAGCGCCAGGCCCGATCCATTTTCGCACCGAACAGGAGGCGCGCGCGCTCGGGCCGGGGCTCGCCGATTTCTCCAATGTTGACCGGGCAGGCCAGCCGCTGGCCCGCGACAGCCGGGCCTATATGTTCAAGCTGGCCGACCGGTTGTGGCATTCGGACAGTTCGTTCCGCGCCGTGCCGGCCACGTGGTCGATCCTGACCGCCCATGCCATCCCGTCCTGGGGCGGCAATACCGAGTTCGCCGACATGCGCGCGGCCTATGACGCGATGGACCCGCGCTGGCGGGCCGAGGTCGAGGATCTCGTCTGTCACCATTCGCAGATGTACTCGCGCGGCAGGATCGGTTTCGACGAATTGACCGAAGCGGAGCGTATCGCCTTCAAGCCGGTACGCCACCGGATGGTGCGTGTGCATCCCGGCAGCGGCCGCAAGTCGCTGTTCCTGTCGTCGCATGCCGGCGTGATCGAGGGCATGTCGATCCCGGAGGCGCGCCTGTTGCTGAGCGAGCTGGCGGAGTTCGCGACCCAGCCGCGCTTTGTCTACTCCCATCCGTGGCGGCTGCACGACCTGGTGATGTGGGATAACCGTTCGACCATGCACCGCGGCACGCGGTTCGATCCGGCCGAGCCGCGCGATATCCGCCAGACCCGGCTGGCTGGCGATGCAATGACGATCGAGCAGGCGGCGTAGATCCGCCATTAGCTTTATACCAACCAACGTTTGGAGTGACCCATGGCCTGGCAAGACCAGGGCTTTGCCCTGGACCCACCAGGGGCCGAGCCCCTGGACCTCATACTATTGAAATAAAATGGGTTTCCAAAGGCCAC
>JBBQOT010000647.1:0-2501 GCA_038331165.1 Acetobacterales bacterium | reverse complement strand
AAGGCGTGGTCGCTACCCGCGAGGATGAAACGCGCGCCAAGCCGGATGTAGTCGGGCGCCACCGTCTCGTCATAGACGCCGCCCATCCCCAGCACCTTGCCGTGCCGAGCGCAGGCCGCGCCCACCACCTCGTACGCGCGGCGCACGTCGGGGTGGCCGATCTGCCCCGGGACGCCCATCGTCGCCGTCAGGTCAGAGGTGCCGAACATCAGCACATCCACCCCCGGCACCGCGGCGATGGCGTCGGCGTTGGCGACCGCCTCGGCGGTTTCGATCATGACGACGATCAGGGTTTCCTTGTTGATCTCGGCCTGCGCCTCGGCCACCGGGG
Organism: Acetobacterales bacterium; assembly: GCA_038331165.1. Lineage (GTDB taxonomy): Bacteria > Pseudomonadota > Alphaproteobacteria > Acetobacterales > Acetobacteraceae > CAMDGX01. The sequence goes on along the minus strand of JBBQOT010000647.1, from coordinate 2,170 downwards.
GCGGGAGGAAGCCGAACTGGGCGATGCCACCGCCCCAGGAGCGGGTGCCGCGGGGCGGGTAGCGGAAGGCGCTCGCGATGCGCTTGGCCTGGGCCGGGGTGTCGACATGGGGGATGACTAGGCCCTGGGCGCCGTTGTCGAGGGCGCGGGTGCCTTCGTCGAAGGCGTTGGTGCAGACGCGCACGATCGGCGAGACGCCGGTGGTGAGCGAGGCGAGGCAGAGTTGGGTGGCCTCGTGGACCGAGAAGGCGCCGTGCTCCATGTCGATGAACAGCCAGTCATAGCCGGCGGCCTTGGCCAGCATGGGGGCCGCGACGGTGCGCAGATGGCTGACGCCGAAGCCGATCGAGGTTTTGCCGGCGCGCAGGCGGTCGAGCGAGGTGTTGGCGATGATGGCCATGGATGTTCTCCCGTTTTGTTGGTGGGAGCGCACCACGGGCGGGCCATGGGGTCAATCCGCACAGGCATTCCTGCCAAGCAGCCTTGCAGAAAGACAAGGCCAGGGCTTTGCCCTGGACCCACCAAAGGCCGGCGGCCTTTGGAAACCCATTTGTTAAGTGATGAGGTCCAGGGGCTCGGCCCCTGGTGGGTTCAGGGCGAAGCCCTGACCTTGCCTTCGTTCAAACGTCAATCATCAGGCGATCAGCTTCAGCAGCGCCTCCAGCCGGTCCGCCTCGGCTGCCGGTTTGTCGGGCCGCAGGCGAGCGATGCGCGGAAACCGCAGTGCCACGCCCGATTTGTGCCGGCCGGAGCGCTGCACGCCGTCGAAGGCGATCTCCAGCACCAGGCCGGGTTCGACCTCGCGCACGGGGCCGAAGCTTTGGGTGGTATGGGCGCGGATCCAGCGGTCGAGGAAGGCCAGTTCCTGGTCGGTGAAGCCGAAATAGGCTTTGCCGACTGGCACCAGTTCCTCCTGCCCGTCGGCGGCTTCGCGCCATAGGCCGAAGGTGTAGTCGGAATAGCTGCCGCTGCGTTTGCCGTGGCCGCGCTGGGCGTACATCAGCACGGCGTCGACGCCGAGCGGGTCGCGTTTCCACTTCCACCACTTTCCCCGCGGCCGGCCGGGCAGATAGGGCGAGGTGCTGTCTTTCAGCATCAACCCTTCGATGGACGCCGCGCGCGCGCCGGCCCGCAGTGCGGCCAGTTCATCGAGGCTGGTGAAGGCGATCATCTTTGACAAATCCATGCGCGCCGGCTGGGTGCGGGCGAACCATGCCTCCAGCCGGGCGCGGCGGCTGTCGAAGGGCAGTGCGCGGATGTCTTCGGCGCCGTCGAACAGCATGTCGTACAGGCGCACCGCGACCGGGAATGCCGTTTGCAGTTTCGTGCTGACGGTTTTGCGGTTCAGCCGCTGTTGCAGGTCGCCGAAGGGTGCCACGGCGCCATCGCGCACCACCAGCAACTCGCCGTCGAGCACGCCTTCGAACGCCATCGCGGTGACGATCTCGGGGAAGGCGGCCGAGATGTCATCCGCTCCGCGCGAATACAGCCGCCGGCCGCCCGGGGTGGCGACAAGCTGCACCCGCACCCCGTCCCATTTCCATTCGGCGCGCAGGGTGGTGGGGTCGAGGCCGGCGATATCGTCAGGTGCCAGCGGATGGGCCAGCATCGGCGGACGGAACACCGGGGCGTCGGCCGGGTCGGGGCGGGGGGCGCGGCCTTCCAGCCAGGCGAAGAGCGGGAGATAGGGCGGGGCGAGGCTGTGCCACACCTCCTCGATGTCATCCGCCGCGACCCGCCCGCCCGACAGCTCGGCCAGTGCCACGCGGGCCAGCCGGCCGGTGGCGCCGACCCGCAGCCCGCCGGTGATGAGCTTCAGCAGCGCCAGGCGCGTGCTGGGATCGCAGGCATCCAGCCATCCCGCGACGAGATCGGGCAGCAGCGCCTTGGGTGTTGCCGCCAGCGCCGCCACCACGGCGGGCAGGTCGGGTGGGGCGGCGTTGGTGGCCGCTTCGGGCCAGATCAGCGCGACCGTCTCGGCGAGGTCGCCGACGAAATCGTACGACAGTGCGAACAGCACCGGGTCGGTGCGCGCGGCGATCAAATCGCGGATCAGGCCGGCCTTGGCATGCTTGAACGACAGCGCGCCGGTGAGTGCGGCCAGCGCGTAGCCGCGGTCGGGATCCTCAGTCGCGCGAAAATAATTGGTGATCAGCCGCAGCTTGTTGTT
>JBBQOT010000646.1:0-2509 GCA_038331165.1 Acetobacterales bacterium | reverse complement strand
TTTTGTTTTTTGGGGGTGGGGGCCCTTGGGTTTTCTACCCCCCCCGTGCGGCCCCCCTCCCAAAAACAACACTTAAGCAAATGGAGCCCAGAGGCGCTGCCTCTGGCGGGTCCAGGGCAGAGCCCTGGCCTTACTTATCTCACCTCAGGCCCGTAGGCGGGCTTCCATTGTGCCAGCAGCGGCTGATCATCAAGGCTCAGCGGGGCAGGCTGCTCGGCAAGAGTGATGTAAGGTGCCGCGCCAGTGAACAGGGCCGCCACGACCAGTGCCGGTTCGCCGGCCAACATCACCGTTACTGGTCCAACGCGCTACGCACCGCCGCCTTCAAGAAGGCGAAGTCGTCAGGGATCTGCGTGGGATTCGGATTACCCGCCCGGTGCCCCCAGATGCTCGGGATCGGCTTCAGCACGCCATGGCGGAGATAGGGCAGCTCCCCCGCATTGTCGGCCACACGAAAATACAGGTCGGTCTCGCTCGGCAGCAGCACCATGCGCGCCCGGATCGCCCCCAGCGCGGTGGCCAGGTCGCCGCCATCGGCGATGTCGCCGTGATGCCAGGTCATCAGCTGCGCATACAGGTTGGCGGCTGGCCGCGTGCCCATCCGCTCGGTCCAGTCGGTGCGCAGATAGGTGTCCAAATCGGGCGCGCCGAGTGCCGAAAGGTGAAGGCCCGCACGATAGAAATCCTGGCTCAGCGCCCAGCCGGCATAGATATGCGCGAACGCCTTCTTGGCCAGCACCGGCTCGGCGCTGAACTTGCCATCGCCGATGTACTCGGGGGCGGCTTCCAGAGTGCGCAACAGACCGGAATGAAAAACCTTGTTGTGGGGGGAGGTGCGGGCGGTACCGCACACCACGAAGGCCCGTTCGACCATGTCCGGGTGCAACGCCGCCCAGTGATAGGCCTGTTGCGCGCCCATCGAGAACCCATAGACGGCGGCCAGCCGCTCGATGCCGAACACCTCCGCCAGCAGGCGGCGCTGCACCGCGATCAGGTCGGCATAGGTGACCAGCACCGGCCAGTCGGGCGTGTCGGCGGCACTGGAAGCCACCCCGTTGCTGAACATGTTCGGGATCACGATGAACCAGCGGGTCGGGTCCAGGATGCCGTCGGGGCTGATCAGGAACGCCATGTCGGGGTGCGATGCCCCATAGGAACAGGGGTAGAGGATCACGTTGTCGCGGGCCGCATTCAGCGTGCCGTGGGTTTTCCACACCACGCGGCAGTCGCGGATGACGCCGCCCTTGGTTACCGGAAAATCGCCCGGGGCGAAGATGCCCTCGGCTTGCGGCCAGTCGGTGGCCATGGCGCTATTTCTTCCGGCCGGCGGCGTGCGCCTCGGCCAGTTGCTGGCGCAGCAGTTCCACCTCGCGTTTCAGCACCGCCACTTCATCGTCCGGCGGCGCGGCGGCTGGGGCAGCACTTTGCGCAGGGTCGGTCGGCTCCTGCGGAAGGAAGGGCGAGAACAGGCTCATTGCCCGTTCCATCATCGCCATGTTCTGCCGCCCCACCTCCTCCAGCCCCGGCGGGATGAAGCTGCCGATGCCCTGCGTCACCGCGCGGCGCATCTGGTCCTGCTGCACCGCGAAGGCGCCCATCGCCTGTTCCAGGTATTTCGGCACCACCGCCTGCATCGAATTGCCGTAGAATCCGATCAACTGGCGCAGAAAGCCCGTGGGCAACAGGGCGCGGCCCTTGTTCTCCTCGTCGACGATGATCTGGGTGAGCACCGAGCGGGTGATGTCCTCGCCCGACTTGGCGTCGTAGACCACGAAGTCGCGGCCCTGCCGCACCATCTCGGCCAGCGAGTCCAGCGTGATGTAGCTGGAGCTTTCGGTGTTGTACAAGCGGCGATTGGCGTATTTCTTCACCACCACCGTGGGCAGGTCGCCCGGCTTGGCTTCGGTGCGGGCGGTTTCGTCGACCGGCGCTGACTGCGACATCCTGCCCCCTGCGGGAATTGTGCAGCGCAAGATAGCACGCCGCGCGGTGGGTGCGAAACCTTCCGAACAGGGCGGTTCCTGCGGCGCCCCGGCGTGCCTATGCTCCGCCGCGGAGGACCGATGACGGATGACCACTTGCCAGACCCCGCCCGCAGACGATCCGGCCGCGCTGCTGCGCGACTGGGTGACGCTGGTGCAAAGCGAATTGGCGGCACTGGCCACCGACCGCGAGGCGCTGGAGACGTGGCAGGGCCTGCTCGCCATGTGGGCCCAGGCGGCGCGCAGCGGCATGGCCGGGCATGATCCGGCGCGGCCCTCGCCCACTGTTGCTGCATCTGCTGTTGAACAGCCTGCGGTCGATGTCCTGCTCGCCCGCATCGACGCCCTGGAGCGCCGGGTGGCCGAGCTTGAGCGCCGGCCCCGGCGCGGGAGAAAGCCCGCCGGGTGAGCTGGTTGCCTGCATTGCCGCCTATCGCCGCCACCCATCGCATCGCACGCTGGAAGACCCGCCGACGCTGTGGGCCGAGGGTGAAACGCGGCTGTTGGACTATGGCGGCCCACCGGGG
>JBBQOT010000645.1:0-2509 GCA_038331165.1 Acetobacterales bacterium | reverse complement strand
TCCCTCTCGATAATCAGCACTATCGAAGCAAGCCAGGATAGCCGCATCTACTTCGGCGCGTTTGCGTTGGCTTTCAGCGGCCATTACCGCGTTGACGGTCAGCTTGGTGGCGCGCAGCGACAAGGGCGCGTTGGCCGAGATGGTCTTGGCCAGTTCCAGCACGGTGTCGGTGAGGTCTTCGTCGGCGACGATTCTGTTGACCAGGCCGATGCGTTGGGCTTCGGCGGCGTCAAGGCGATCGCCGGTCATGATGATCATGCGGGCATGGGCCTGGCCGACCAGCGAGATCAGCCGCTCGACCATCTCGAAGCTATAGGCGATGCCGAGCTTGGCGGCAGGAATGCCGAACATCGCGCCCGCGCCGGCGATGCGCAGGTCGGCCTGCATGGCGATGCCCAGCCCGCCGCCGAGGCAGAAGCCGCGGATGGCGGCGATCACCGGCTTGGGGAAAGTGGCCAGCCGGGCGCGGCCGGCGCTGGTGAGGCGCTCGTATTCAAGCTGGGCGTTACCGTCGCCGCGGGTTTGCTCGAACTGGCTGATATCGGCGCCGGAGACGAAGGCCTTGGTGCCGGCGCCAGTCATCACCACGACGCGAATGCCATCATCGGCGGCGAAGACATCGAGGATCTCCGACAGGCCCTGCCACATCGCCACCGACATGGCGTTGCGTTTTTCCGGCTGGTTGAAGGTGATGAGCCCGACGCCGTCGGACACCTCCGCCAGCATTTTTCCATCAGCGTAGGAGGCGGTCATACGATGCCGCGCTGTTTCATGTCGGCGAGCTCGGCGTCGGAATAGCCGAGGCCGCGCAGGATTTCCGTGGTGTGGGCGCCGGCCTCGGGCGTGGCGGTGCGAATGTCCTTGGGCAGGCCGACCAGGTTGATGGGCGAGGCAACGACCTCCTTGGTGCCCAGCCGGGGGTGGTGCATCGGCAGGGCCATCTTGAGGTGTTTCACCTGCGGGTCGGCGAAAACGCGGTCGATGGTGTTGATCGGGCCGCAGGGGATGCCAGCGCCCTCGAACAGCTCAATCCAGTGCTCGGCCGGCTTGGTTTGGGTGATCGCGGAGATGGCGGCGTTGATTGCCTTGCGGTCGTTGCTGCGGCCTTTCTGCGTGGCCCAGGCGGGGCTGGTTTTCCAGTCGGGCTGGCCGATCGCCTCGCAGAACCGCTCCCACAGGCGGCCGGAGCTGGCGGCGATGTTGATGAAGCCGTCGGCGGCGGGGAAGGCGCCGGTAGGAATGCCGGTCGGGTGGTCGTTGCCCGCTTGCCCGGCAACCTCGCCGTCGAACAGCCAGCGGGTGGCCTGGAAGTCGAGCAGGAAGACCTGGGTTTCCAGCAGCGAGGTGGTAACCCAACGGCCAACGCCGGTGGTTTCGCGCTCGAACAGCCCGATCATGATCGCCATCGCCAGTAATGTGCCGGCGCATAAATCGTCGATCGGGATGCCGACGCGCATCGGGCCGCGGCCGGGCTCGCCGGTGATCGACATCAGCCCCCCCATGCCCTGGGCGATCTGGTCAACGCCGGCGCGCAGGCCGTACGGGCCGTCCTGGCCGAAGCCGCTGATGCTGCCGTAGACGATGCGCGGGTTCACCGCCTTCACGTCGTCGTAGGAGACTTTCAGGCGGTGCTTCACGGCGGCGCGCATGTTTTCCACCACCACGTCGGCGGTGGCGGCGAGCTTCATGAAGGCGGCGTGGCCTTCGGGGGATTTGAGGTCGAGGCGGATGGCGCGCTTGTTGCGATGCAGGTTCTGGAAATCGGGGCCGTCGCGGTTGCCGGCAATGTCCTCGCCGGAGCCGGGCGGTTCGATGCGGATGACGTTGGCGCCCCAGTCGGCCAAATGGCGCACGCAGGTGGGGCCGGCGCGTGCGAGCGTGAGGTCGATGACGGTGATGCGGGAGAGCGGCAGCGTCACGGATGCGGCGGCGTGCGGCGAGATGTCGTCGGGCATGGGGCTCCCCCTTGGAGATGCTGGGCGATGATCGGCCGGATAGCGCCGGCACTCAAGTGGTGACCTCGCTTCCCCCTCGACCCGCCAGGGGGCCGAGCCCCCTTGACCCTCGACCGCTAAGTGAGCTCTTTCTAAATGGATGGGGTCCAGGGGCGACGCCCCTGGCCTTCCCCTTTCCTACCTTTCGACTCCCCGCACATGCTCGCGCAAAACGATGTAGAGGCCGGCAGCGACGATGATGGTGGCGCCGGCGAGCATGGCTGGGGTGGGGATTTCGTGGAACACCACATAGCCGAGGATGACGGCCCAGACGATGCTGGCGTAGTTGAACGGGGTGATGACCGAGGCGGGTGCCATCTGGATACCGCGGTTGATGCAGAGGTAGCCTACCAGCGATAGCAGGCCGACCAGGGCAAGGATGGCGGCATCGGCGGGGGAGGGGAGGAGCCAGCCGCCGAGGAGGCTGGTGGGCGGGGTGAGCGGCCAGGCGGAGGCTGCGGTCATCAGCAGCAGCGGGATCACCTGGATTGCGACCAGCAGGGTGGTTGGGGTGG
>JBBQOT010000644.1:0-2512 GCA_038331165.1 Acetobacterales bacterium | reverse complement strand
GGACCTGCTGGCCTGGGGGCTGGTGCCGCACTGGTCGCAGGACCCGAAAGCCGAACGCAAGCCGATCAATGCGCGCAGCGAGACGGCTTCGCGCCTGCCGCTATTCCGTGATGCCTTCGCGCGGCGGCGCTGCCTCGTGCCGGCGGATGCGTTCTATGAGTGGCAGGAGGTCGGCGGGGCCAAGAGTGCCTCGGCGATCGCGCGGGCGGATGGGGCGCCACTGGCACTCGCCGGGCTGTGGGAGGGCTGGCGGGGGTCTGACGGAGAGGTTTTGCGGAGTTACACCATTCTGACCACGACCGCCTGCAAGGCATTGGAACAGTTCCACGACAGGATGCCGGTGGTGCTGGAACCGGCAGACTGGGCGGTGTGGCTGGGTGAGGCGGAAGGGGCCCATGGTGCGTTGATGCGGCCGTCGGAGGCGGGGTTTCGCGTCTGGCGGGTTTCGAGCAAGGTCAACAATGTCCGCAACGACGGACCCGAGCTGCTGGAGGAAATCGCATGAAGATCACCGGGCTTGAGACCGCCATCCTGCACGTGCCGGAGGGCGATCCGCTGGCCGACATGCCCGAGGACGGCAACCGCCGCCGCCCGTTCGTCACGCTGCGGCTGCGGACGGATGCCGGGATCGAGGGCATCGCGTTCACGCTGTATGGCGAGGCGATGACCGGGGCACTGCGCGCGGCGGTGGATGAGCTGGGCGCGCTGTGCATCGGCGAGGACCCGCTGAATATCGAGCGGATCGGGCGCAAGCTGATGGCGGCGGCGGGGGCGTCGTGCGGGCCCGGCGGGATTTTTACCCTGGCCGCCTCGGCGATCGATATCGCGCTGTGGGATATCAAGGGGCAATCCTTGGGCTTGCCGCTGTGGAAGCTGCTGGGGGGGTTGCGCGACCGGGTGCCGTGCTACGCCAGCGGGTCGTTGCGGCGGGGCTTGACCGACGACCAGGCGGCGACCGCGGCGCATCGGCTGGTGGCCAAGGGCTTCCGCGAGATGAAGACGCAGATGGCGCTGCCGGGAAACCCGGCGCCGTCGGACGAGGTGCGCCGCATGCGGGTGGTGCGCGAGGCGATCGGGCCGGACATCAAGCTGATGTGCGACATCAACCAGCGCTGGCGGCCGGAACAGGCGATCGACATCGGACGGCGCTGCGAGGAGTTCGGCCTGTTCTGGCTGGAGGATGTGGTGGCGCACGACGACTACGCCGGCATGGCCCGCGTGAACGCGGCACTGTCCACGCCGATCGCCGGAGGAGAATACGTGTGGGGCATGGTGCCGTTCCGCCACATGATCGAGGCGCGCAGCGTGGATATCCCGATGGTCGATCTGGTGCGGGTCGGCGGCATCACCGCCTGGATGAAGGTCGCGGCCCTGGCCGAGGCGTTCAACCTGCCGGTGGTCAGCCACCTGGCGCCGGAACTGCACTGCCACCTGGTGGCCGCCGCGCCGAACGGGCTGACGGTGGAATACATGCCCTGGACGCTGGCGCTGTTCGAGGAGACGCCGGAAGTCGTCGACGGTGAAATGCATCTATGGGACCGGCCGGGGCTGGGGCTACGGTTCGACGAGGCGGCGATGAAGGCGTTTCGGGTGGGGTGAGGCCGGGGGGGAAGAAAATATGCTGGAAATTGTCACATCGAGACGAAGAAACGGATCGAATCCAAGGAAGCTCCTTCCTGTTTCGGCCTAGCCGACGCCATCCAGGCGGCTCGCCAGGACACCCTTGACCGCGCGTTCCAGGAGAACCGCGCCCGCTTCGTGAACAAGAGACCGAAACCGCCCGACAAACCCTCCACTTGGATCAACCCGCCTCATCCGAAGCCTCTGTCACAAGCTTAGATTCTCGAGCGGAGTATATCGAAAGTCGTTGACACGTTCCGCCACGCGCTGGCCGGTGGCCGTTGGATGCCCTTCAGCGACCTGCTACCGGAACACTTGGTGGAATCGCCCCAGAAAGCTGCGCAACCGTTCCGATTCCGGGTTGCGGAACAGGGCGTCGGGCGTGCCCTGCTCGGCGATCCGCCCCTGCTCCATGAACACGACATGCGTCGCCACCGCGTTCACGAACAGCATCTCGTGCGACACGACCAGCATTGTCATGCCCGATTCGGCGAGGCTGCGCATTACCTCGAGCACTTCGCTGACCAACTCAGGGTCAAGCGCCGAGGTCACTTCGTCAAACAGCATCAGCTTGGGTTCAGCGGCCACCGCGCGGGCAATGGCGACGCGTTGCTGTTGTCCGCCGGAAAGCTGGTACGGATAGTGGCCCCGGCGGTCGGCGAGCCCGACGCGTTCCAGCCACCCGGCGGCGATATCGCGTGCTTCCGCCTTCGACTTTCCCAGCACCTTCACCAAACCAAGGGTGACGTTCTGCTCGGCCGTCAGATGCGGGAAGAGGTTGTAGCCTTGGAAGACGATCCCGATGCGCGCGCGCTGGGCAACGATGGCCCGTTCCGGCAGCCGCCTGCGGCCCGCGGGCGTTGTGGTGTATCCGATCCTCTCGCCGTCTAGC
>JBBQOT010000643.1:0-2513 GCA_038331165.1 Acetobacterales bacterium | reverse complement strand
GGTGGGTCCAGGGCGAAGCCCTGGCCTTGCCGGGCGAAGGATCGCTCCTTACAGCGGTTGGCACTATCGCCCGAGCAGCACCAGCATAACGCCACCGACCACCAGCAATAGGCCCTGCACGTCGGCGCGACGCAACTTCTCGTGCAGGTAGAAGCGGCTGAATAGTAAGGTGAACACCATTTCCACCTGGCCCAGCGCGCGCACCAGGGCGACGGGGGCGAGGGCGAAGGCGCTGAACCAGCAGGCGGAGCCGCAGGCCGACAGCGCGCCCACCCAGGCCGAGCTGCGCCACGTGGTGAAGGCGGCGCGAAATTGGTCGGGCTCACGCAGGAACAGGTGCGTGCCCTGCATGGCAGTTTGCATCAGGTTGGTGACGACCAGGCCGAACAGCGCCTTGATGATGACGATGTCGCCCGGCAGCGCACGGTTGGCGTCCTTGATGAAGATTGCGGTGAAGGCGAACACGAAACCCGCACCCAGGCCGCACAGTGCTGCGGGCTGGAAGGTGGCGCCGACGATGTCGCGCAGGCCGAAGCCGCGCCCGCCCCAGGATAGCACCAGCACGCCGGAAACCCCGATGAGGATGCCGACGATCGACAGCGGCGTCAGGGCCTCGCCCAGGATGATCCAGGCGACGACGGCACCCTGCACCGCCTCGGTCTTGGCATAGGCGGTGCCGACGGCGAAGTTGCGGTAGCCGAACGCCATGATCAACAGCGTGGTGCCGATGATCTGCAACAACCCGGCCGCAGCGCATGACAGCAGAAACCGCGGGGTTGGCATCGGTAAGGGTTCGCCGGTCAGGCCATAGCCCAGCGCCACGAACAGCAACCCCACCGGCAGCGCATAGACATAGCGCACGAAGCCGGCGGCATTGACCGAAAGCTGGCCGCGCAGCCGTTGCTGCAACGCCGTGCGCCAGGTTTGGAACAGCGCGGCCGTGGCGGTGATCGGGATCCAGAGTTCGATCACCGGCGCGACCGGCCCCAGATTGCTGCCGGCTCGGCCAGCATGCCGCGCAACCCGGCACGGTCGAGCATCAGCTCGGTCTCGGCCTGGGCTTGATCGAGGATTTCGCCGATATCGACATGCGTCACTTGGCGGCCACGCATCAGCACCCGGCCATCCACGATCACCGTGTCGACATCCTGCCCGTTGGCGAAGCACACCAGACGCCAGATCGGCATGTTGCGTGGCGCCAGATGCGGCTTGCGCAGGTCGACGGTGATGACGTCGGCGCACTTGCCGGCCTCCAGGCTACCCAGTTCGTGGTCGAGACGGAAGGCCTTCGCGGCGTCGATGGTGGCCATCTCCAGCACCTTGCCGGGCGGCATCAGGCGCTCGTCGCGGTGCTCGCGCTGGTGCAGGCGCATGCACTGGAACATGTGGCGGAACATGTCGGTGGAGCGGTCGGGCGCGGTGCCGTCCGAGCCCAGCGCCACTGTCACGCCGCGGTCCAGCAGCGTCGGCACCGGGCAATAGCCGCGAACCGATGCGATGGCCGACGGGTTGTGCACGATGGCGGTGCCGGTGCGCACGACGGCGTCGATGTCGCCCTCGGTCAGGTCGGTGGAATGCGACATCGACGCGTCGGGGCCTAACAACCCGAACATGCGCTCGGCCATTTCCAGGCTGCCGGTGCGGTGGCCGTCCTGGTGGAACAGCGTGCCGTTCTTGCGGCCGAGATCGCGCACCAGGCGGCCCTGGCGTTCGATCGTGGCGACGTTTGCCGAATCATGCGTGCTCTCGCGATAGACCGGCATCAGGGTGGCGATCTGGATGTTGTGTCGTTGGTGGCAGGTCTCGATCAGCGCCTGGATGGTATCGAGCTGCTGCTCGAAGCTGACGAGGTACTCGCGTCGAACACCGCCATCCCAGCCGGCATAGGGGCGTGGGTGCGGCGGGCGGGTCGGGCCGACGACGACAATGGCGCGGATGCCCACCTCGGCCACGCCGGCGCAATGGGCGATGCCGTGGCGCGGCTCGTCCACCCGGCTGATCGAATCGCCGCCGCCGAGCAGAGACACCCCGGTGGTCACCCCGAACATCAGCCGTTCAAGGGCCGCCAGGCGCGCCTCGGCGCGCCAGAATTCCGGGGTGGAGGCAGTGGTGTAGACGATGCGGCAGGCCTCGCTCCACGTTGCCGAATCACCGCTGCCCAGCGATTTGACCAGGCCGTGGCCGGCATGGGCGTGGCTGTCGATCAGCCCCGGCAGGACGGCGTGGTGGCGTGTGTCGATTACCTCGCGTGCCGCGTAGGCCGCCATCACCTCGGCGCGCGGTCCCACGGCGAGGATGCGCTGGCCGGCGATGGCCACCGCACCGTCCTCGATCACCCGTCGGGTGGTGTCCATGGTGACGATGGTGCCGCCGGCGAGCAGCAGGTCGGCGGTTTGGGGATCGGGCATGCGGTCCTCGGTGCGGCGGTGGCGGCAGCCTAGAGCTTGATCGGCGGTGGCAGAAGAGGGCTGGTAGCCACCACTTCACGGTTTCGTGAACGACGCGCGGGGACT
>JBBQOT010000642.1:0-2526 GCA_038331165.1 Acetobacterales bacterium | reverse complement strand
CCCGGTAGACGCCTTGCTGATCCATGCGCCAACCTTGCATCCGGGCTGGCAGGCCGAACTCGATGCCACCGCGCCGGCGCTGCGCGCCCTGCGCAAGGCGGTGTTGTACGGGTTTGCAGCGGACCAGGTGTGTGCCGAACTGGCGGCCGGCGGAGTCGCGGTGTTGCGCGAACCGCAAAACGACACCGTGCTCGGGCAATGGTTACGCAGCCTGGCCAGCCACGCACCAGCCCATTTGCAGCCCCATGCGCCGGCGCCGCAGGCACTCGCCTGGGCACCGCAGCGCCGCTGGGACGACGCCACCTTGTCCGGCATCGCCGCAATGTCGACGGGCGTCACCTGCGAGTGCCCGCGCCACATTGCCGAGTTGTTGCTGCAATTGACACGTTTCGAGGCCTACAGCGCCGAATGTGAAGGCCGCAACGCTACGGACGCTGCGCTGCATGCCGACGTCGGACAGCTCGCGGGCCTGGCCCGCACGCAACTGGAGACGGCGCTCGAACGGGTAGCCACCGCAGAAGGCTGGCCGCTACCGCCAGTTTGACCACATCGCGGGGCGATCAGGGCCCAGCCCTCAGGCGCGCGCGCCCTGTCGAGCCGCGAGGCGCTCGCAGCGCTCGGCATCGAGCGGTTGACCGGCCTGGCGAAAGCGCCTGGCCGCCGCCGCGAACCGGGTTACCGCCTCGTCACAACCCGGTGTGCGTGCAGCCGCGATATGGCCCCGCACCTCCTCATGCGCCCCATACCATGCCGGCAGGCGCATCACCACGTTGGCGAGATAGGCGCACTGGGTTTCATGCTGCTCTGCCAGTGCCACCTCGCCCGCACGCGCGGCTGCAATCGCCGCAGGAACGGCAAAAGTGATGCGGCAACCGGGGCAGGTCTCCAGCGGTCCGCGCACCGATGCACTCGCGTCTTCCATGACAAGCAGCGCCGCGGCCGGATCGTCATGGTGCAGGTTGATACGGGTGCCATAGATGCGATCGAGCAGATGAAAGCCGATGTCCGTCTGGCGCGCCACGTCCAGCGCATCGTCGATCAACGTGCGCGCCTCGTCGCGCCGCCCCTCGTGCAAGGCCACTTCGGCCAACCGCTGTAACGCAAGGGCCTCGCCCACCGGGCCGCCGATGGCACGATGCAGGCGTGCGCCCTCGCGCAGGTGCGCGCGCGCCGAGGACAGGTCGCCGGACAACCATTCGGCCTCGCCGCGCAACGTGACGCCGAACGCGTGTCCGCGCGCTGCGCCCAGGCGCTGGGCCTCGACGGCCAGCGCGTCGGCAAACTCGATCACGTCGGCATACGGTCGGGCACCATACAGGAAACGTTGCGTGATGCACAGGTGGCCGTCAAACACCCGCAACGCCAAGTGCGGCACATGGCTGGTCTCCTGCAGATCAGCCCAAACGCTGCGGTGCAACTCACCACGGGCATGCGCGGCCGCGGCCTGCGCCCAGGACGCGATCACCAGCGCCGCAGTGTCGCCAGATTCGAGCGCCAGGCGGCGCGCCGCCGCGGCCTTGACCGTTCCCATCGCGGGATCGGCCGCGCCCAAAGCGGCCGCGCCCGCATAAGCCAGCGCCTCGCTGAGCCGCCCATCGACCGAGCTCGGCTGCAGCCCTTCGAGCTCGACTAGAGCCCCCTTGGGATCGCCCTGCTTGACCTGGGCCAGTGCGGCCTTCGCGCGCAGGTTGTCCGCCTCGGCACCGCCGACGACGTCGGCAGCCAGACGGTAAGCCGTCATCGCGGCGGGATCACCCATCGCATCGAGCGCCTCGGCCCGCAGGCGCAGTGCCTCCCCATGACCAGAATCGAATTCGAGCAGCGCAGCGAGATGGCGCAGCGCATCGCTGAACGCGGCCAGGCGAACGGCGTCACGCGCAGCGACCAGTTGCCACGGCAGAGCCTCGCGCGCACGGCCACCCTGTAGCCAGTGCCATGCCACCAGGGCCGGTGCGGCATCCGTATCGGTCAACGCCGCGGCAATGGCACAGTGCATCTTCAGTTTGCGATGCGGAGGCACCTGCCCGATCAGCGCCTGACGCACCAGGGCATGCCCGAAGCGATAACGTCCATCGACCAGGACCAGCACGCCAGCATTCAACGCCCGGTCCAGCGCGGCATCGGGCTGCATGTGGGCCAGAGCAGCGAGTGTCTCCACCGTGTGCACATCCAGCATGTCGCCACCCAGGGCCATCCAGCGCAACAAGTCGAGCGCCGCCTCGGGCACGTCGCACAGCCGTTCGGTGATCGCCTCGGCAGCACTGTCGGGCAGCCGCTTGTTGTCGCCGCCACCGGCACACCGCGCCAGTTCGACGGCTGCGAACGGGTTGCCTTCGGCCGCCACCACGATACGCACCACCACCGCTTCGGATTGCGGCGACGGCACGGCTAGCTGCACCAGACGGCGACATTCCTCGCCATCGAGTGGATCGATTTGGAGCGGCCACGCCACGCCGGCGCGCTGCAGCCGCGACAAGCCGCGCGCCAGCGCCGAGGAGGCGGCAACCGGCCGGGTGGCGATGAGCA
>JBBQOT010000641.1:0-2529 GCA_038331165.1 Acetobacterales bacterium | reverse complement strand
CGTGCACCCACACCCGGTCGCCCGGCCGCAGCAGCGGGGCAAGCGTGGCGGCGAAGCGGGCATTGACCAGGCGGTAGCCCTCATACTCATCGCTGCGGAAGCGCAGCAGGCCGATGCGGTGCAGCAGCAGCGGGTAGAGCGCCGCGTTGGAGAAGCCCTGGTAGTAGGTTTGGTACTCGGCCGGGGTGAGGTCGATGGTGGCATAGGCGATGCCGTGGGACATCTGCACCATGGGCGGGGCCGGGTCGGTGCTGCGCTTGCCGCTCCAGCCGAACCACAGCGAGCCGGGCGGCACGCCGTCGGATAGCGCCACCGCCAGCCCGCCGGCCTGGGCGGAGCGGTCGTGCGGCGCGGGGACGCGATTGGAGACGATGACCAGACGTGTGTCATCGTTCGGGGATGGCGGCATGCCTTCGCCTCCTTCGACCTGCCGGACCCGGCGAACCACCCGGGACAAGGAGCGACACCGCCGCCGGGGTCCACCGGGGCGCTGACACGAACGGGAAATGCCAGACAGCGAAGGCGCCGGGGCGCGGCCGGCCCTGGACTTATCCAGATCTGGCGCATCGCGGAACAGTGCCGCCATGGGGTGGGTTCAGTCGTTCACCAGCACTGCACATGGGTAGGCGCGATGCGCAATGCCAGGGTCATCGGCCGATGCAGTGCCATGATCGCACCGAAACACTGATATTGTTGCGGTTTATTGATTGTCGCGCCCCGATTACATCGCTCACGATGACATGGCTCAGGCGGCACGGCGGTAGGTTTTGGGAATCCCGGCCCGCGACACCTGCCCGTGCAGCGGCTCGTCCGGCAGGCCCTCGCGCAGGATGGCGCGCGCGGCGATCAGCTTTGCCAGGTCCACGCCGGTGGCAAGGCCCTGGCTTTCCAGCAGGAACAGTCCTCGGTCACGATGTTGCCCGAGGCGCCGGGCGCGAAAGGGCAGCCGCCGAGGCCGGCCAGCGCGCTGTCGAACTTGCGGATGCCCTCCTCCAGCCCGGCCAGGGCGTTGGCCAGGCCCAAACCCATCGTGTCGTGCAGGTGCAGTCCCTGGAGCACCGGGCCGATCGCCGCGCGCACCGCGCGGACCTTGGCGCGGATGTCGGACGGGTGGCCGTAGCCGACCGTGTCGGCCAGCGAAATGGCGTCGACCCCGGCAGCGGCCACGCCCTCGGCCACGCGCACCACGTCGGTGATGGGCACTTCGCCGTCGAAGGAGCAGCCGAAGGCGGTGGACAGCGCGGCCTCCACCTGCACCGTGCGGTCCTGCGCGCGCAGCCACGCCACCATGCGGGCGATCTCGGCCACCTGTTCGTCGGGCGTGCGGTTCAGGTTGGCGCGGCTGTGGCCCATGGTGACGGAGACGGGGATGGAGATGCGGTGCGCGCCGGCTTCCATCGCACCCTGGGCGCCGCGCAGGTTGGGGGCGAGGGCGACCACGGTGACATCGGGCAGCAGCACAGCGCGGCGCACGATCTCCGGCGTGTCGGCCATTTGCGGGATCAGCCGGGGCGAGACGAAGCTGCCCACCTCGATCTGCGGCAGGCCGGCGGCGGCCATGGCGGCGATCCAGCGGGTTTTGACCGCGGTGGGCATGCGGCCCTTGGCGATCTGCAGGCCGTCGCGCGGCCCCACTTCGCAGATGGTGACGAATTCGGCCATGGTGCGTTGCTCCCCTGCTGCGATCTAGGGTGACGCCCCTGCGGGGGGTTCGCAAGGCGGGCGCGTCATGTGCCATGCTGCGCTGCAACGAGACATGTCGAGGTCGAACCTGATGGCTTTCCTTCGCGCCCTGGGCCTGGCTTTGGCCCTGCTGGCCATTGTTGTCATGCCCGCCCGCGCCCAGATGGGGCCGCCCGGCCCGCCCACCGTGGGCGTGGTGGCCGCGCAGACGCGCGCGGTGACGGAAAGCCAGGAGTTCACCGGCCGCATCCAGGCAGCCCAGCGGGTGGAGGTGGTCGCCCGCGTCACCGCCTTCATCGCCGAGCGGCTGTTCACCGAGGGCGGCGAGGTGGCGGCGGACGAGATGCTGGTCCGCCTGGACCGCGGCAGCTTCGCGGCCGAAGCTGCGGCGCGGGAGGCGGCGGTCGCGCAGGCCACCGCGCTGCTGACCAACGCCACCACCACGCTGAACCGCGCCCGCGCGCTGATCGGCTCCGGCGCCGGCCGCGCCTCCTCGGTGGACGACGCGGTGGCGCAGCAGGCGAGCCTGGCCGCGCAGTTGCAGGCAGCCCAGGCGCAGTTGCAGATCGCGCGGATCAACCTCGGCTACACCGAAATCCGTGCCCCGATCGCCGGGCGGGTCGGCCGCGCCGCGCTGTCGGCCGGCAACGTGGTGACGCCAGGGTCTGGCCCGCTGGTTTCGATCGTCAGCCAGGACCCGATGTACGTGACCTTCCCGGTTTCGGTGCGCGCGGCGCTGGAGCTGCGAAACCGCTATGCCGAGCGCGGCGGGTTCGCGGCGCTGCGGGTGCGGCTGCGGCTGCCGGACGGGCGCATCTATGGCCAAGCCGGCACGCTGGACTATGC
>JBBQOT010000640.1:0-2530 GCA_038331165.1 Acetobacterales bacterium | reverse complement strand
CCCGCCAGCAGCAGCCGGCGCATGTCCTCCACCGCCCGGATGCCCCCGCCCACAGTCAACGGCAGGAACACCCGCGACGCGGTACGGCTCACCACGTCCAGGATGGTGTCGCGGTTCTCATGGCTGGCGGTGATGTCCAGGAAGGTCAACTCGTCCGCCCCGGCGGCATCATACAGCACCGCCTGCTCCACCGGGTCGCCGGCGTCGCGCAACGACACGAAGTTCACGCCCTTCACGACGCGCCCATCCTTCACATCCAGGCACGGAATCACGCGCAGCTTCAGCACGGTTTACCTCCAGGGCAGAGGTGTTTGCGCGGGCCGTCGCACCGATGCAAGCGCAGAAGATGCAGGGCGGAGCGGCTTGTCCGCGCAGCGCCGACAAAGGGTCAATTCATCCGGTTGTCTGGCATCTGTCAGCCGGATCCCGGGTCAGGCGAGCGCGCGCAACGCCTCGGCCGGGCCTACCCGCCCATCGTACAGCGCCCGCCCCACAATTACCCCGTCGATCGTCCCCGGCGCACCTTCGGCCCGCGCGCGCAGCGCCACGATATCGCCCAGCGACCCCACCCCGCCAGAAGCGATCACCGGCGTCGAAATCCGCCCGGCCAGCTCCAGCGTCAAGTCGAGGTTCAACCCGCCCAGCATCCCGTCGCGCCCGATATCGGTGAAGATGATCGCCGCAACCCCGGCATTCTCGAAACGCAAAGCCAACTCCACGGCGGCAAGCTCTGAGGTCTCGGCCCACCCCTCGGTCGCCACTAACCCGTCCCGCGCATCAATCCCCACGGCAATCCGCCCCGGATGCGCCCGGCACGCCGCGTGCACCAGCGCCGGGTTCTTCGCCGCCGCACTGCCCAGGATCACCCGGCTGACCCCCGCCGCCAGCCACGCGTCAACGCCCGCCATATCGCGAATGCCGCCACCAAGCTGCACCGGAACCGACACCGCATCCAGAATGGCGCGCACCGCAGCCCCGTTCACCGGCCGCCCGGCAAAGGCGCCGTTGAGATCGACCACATGCAGCCAGCCGCACCCGCTCGCCTGCCAGGTCCGCGCCTGGCCGCCGGGATCGTCGGAGTACACCGTGGCGTCGCCCATCTCGCCGCGCCGCAACCGCACGCAGGCGCCGTCCTTCAGGTCGATCGCCGGATACAGCGTCAGCCCCATCAGCCGATGCGCCCGCCCGCCTGCAGCACCTTGTAGTAGAAAAAGCCCGGCACCGTCTGGCCGTCCACCCGGGCGTATAGCGGGTGCTCGCCCCAACGCACGTAGCCCATGCTGTCGTAAAGCGCGATCGCCGCCTCCTGGGTTGCCCGCACGTCCAAGTTCAGCACGTGATAGCCCAGCGCCCGCGCGCCCTCCTCCACCCGCTGCATCAGCACCCGCGCCACGCCATGCCCGCGGGCATAGGGGGCGACGAAGCTGTGCATCACCTGGGCGGCAAAGGCCTGCGCCTCGTTGTTGCGCGGCGGCCGCACCAGCTGCGCTGAACCCACCAGCACCCCATCCAGCCGCGCCGCAAACAGCGCCCGCTCGGGCACCAGCAGCACGCCGCGAAAATAGCGCTCCATCGCCGTGCGGCCGGGCGGCGACACCCAACCAAAGCCGCCGCCCTCGATAATCGCCGCGTCCGCCGCCTCGCACAGCGCCGCCAGGTCGTCGTCCGGCAGCTCGTTCACCCGCTCGATGGTGATCACCACCTGGCTGTCGATCGGCACACCCGCACTCATGACCGGGGACTCATAGCGCGGCACTCATAACAGGGCTCCAGCGCAGGAAGTTGGCCAGGATGCGCAGCCCCACCTCCTGGCTTTTCTCAACATGGAACTGGGTGCCGGCACGGTTGCCGCGCGCCACCATGGCCACCACCGGGCCACCATAGTCGGTCGTGGCGACGCACTCGCTGGGATCGCCGCCCGCCAGGGCATAGGAATGCACGAAATAGGCATGGTCACCGGGCACCAGTCCCTCCAGCAACGGATGCGCATCCGCCGCGAACACCAGCTCGTTCCAGCCCATCTGCGGCAGGCGCAGCGCCGGCGGCACTTCCATCGCCGCAATCTCGCCGGCAATCCAGCCGAAGCCCGGCGTCTCCGCATGCTCCAACCCGCGCGCTGCCATCAACTGCATGCCCACGCAAATACCCAGGAACGGCGTGCCCGCCGCGGTGGCGCGCACCACCGCATCCCGCAACCCGGCAATCGCCGACAGGCCATGCGCGCAATCGGCAAACGCCCCCTGCCCCGGCAGCACGATACGATCGGCGCTCGCCACCGCCGCGGGGTCTGCGGTGATCGACACCTCCGCCGCCAACCCCAGCCGCGACGCCGCCAACGCTAGCGCCCGCGAGGCCGAGGCCAGGTTGCCGCTGCCGTAATCCACCACGGCGACTTTCACACCGGCACCGGCGCGCCAGGCAGAACGGCGGCGCCCAGCGCGGGATGGAAGTGCCACAGCCGCGCCAGCGCCGCCTCCTCGTTCGCCGCCACCACCACATGCGCCTGCCGCCAGCCGCGCCGCGCCAACGA
>JBBQOT010000639.1:0-2539 GCA_038331165.1 Acetobacterales bacterium | reverse complement strand
GCTCAGCAGGTGCGGCGTCAGCACCAGCGCCGCGCCGGCGGCAAGCAGGTCGAGCGCTGAGTCGATGCGGTCAAACAGGGCGATGTCGGAATCCAAATGAACCACTGCATCGAACCTGCGGTCGAGCAGATTGAGCATCATGAATGGCTTGAGCACACAGCAGAGCCCCATCGCATCCATGCGCATGCACAACGCCGGCCACTCCGGCACGTCGATGTCGTGGGCGGACACGATCTGCCCGCCCGCCAGCGGCGCCACGCCGTCCATGGCATCGACCAGGCAAATGAACAGCGCGGCCTGGGGGTAGTTCGTTCGTACGCTCGCCAGCATCGCCCGCGCCATCCCAAGCCGGGCGCGGTTACAGGTGGTGAACACCGCGAGCCGGCCGGCGAAGACAGGCCCGGCCATCCGTCTATTCGGCCGCCATCGGCCGCGCATGCAGCTTGCGCAGTGCTCGATCGATCCACTGGGCGGTCAGCTTCTCCGACAATCCGTTCTGCCGCAGTCGCTCGCTCAGCGCCGGAAAGTCGACGCGGTCGAGCGGCTGGTCCTGGTTGAAACAGGAGAACACCACGCTGCGGGCACCCGTCACCGGGTCGATCTGCGGTTGCAGGCACTGCGCGCACACCTCCTTCATCATGCACTGCATCGGCGAGTTGATCGAGCCGATGGCAGTGTGACCGGGCATCAGAAGGGGCTGCAAAACGCCGTGGCGGGCGGCACCGACAGCGGCCATCATCCGGTCGGACCCGATGACGATCACGTGCGCCGCATCGGCCAACTTCACCGCCTGGTCGCCCAGCCGGCCCGCGCCATAGGCGGCCATCGCCTGCACGATGTTGCCCACGAAGCTGCGGTCCTGCGGGCGTGCGGGGGCAAAGCCGGGCGCTTCGTCGCAGCACCACACGATGACATCGGCGGCGCGCTCGATCTTCTCCACGTTGTAGCGGTCGCGCAGCGCTTTGTAGCCGGCGAAATAGATCACCTTCGATCCCGCGGCCCGCGTGGCCGCCCCGATGCTGAACAGCACCGCATTGCCCAGCCCGCCGCCGACCAGGGCCACGGTGCTGTCGGCATGGATCTCGGTGGCCGTGCCGGTCGGCCCCATCAGCACCACGGCCTCGCCCACCGGCAGGGCCGCGCACAGGTCGGAACTGCCGCCCATCTCCAGCGCAATCACCGAAACCAGCCCGGCGTCGGGGTCGGTCCAGGCGCCGGTCATGGCCAGTCCTTCCATGCCCAACACAGTGCTGCCGATGCCGGGTTCATCGAGGCGCAGGGCGTGGCTTTCGTAGTTCTGCAACCGATAGAATTGGCCCGGCCGGAACGCCCGCGCGGCGGCCGGGGCGTGCAGCACCACCTCGACAATGGTCGGCGTCAGGCGATGCACGGCATGCACGGTGGCGGTAAGCGCCGCACGACACTGCGCGATCAATGCGGCACCCGAGATCGGCGTGGCCGGGTGCGCGGCCAGCACGTTGGAGACCACGGGGTAGCCGCGCTTGGCGCCGCCCATTGCCTTCACCACGTTGCCGAAGAAGCTCGGGTGCAGGTCGCCGAAGAACGAGATGAATCTCTCCCCGTCCTTGTGCATCAGCACGTCGGCCCGGTCGGGCTTCGACAGGCTGCGCTGCGGCGTGACCTTCACCCCATCGGGGTTGATCGCCTCGAAATAGCGGCCGTCGAGCCGGATGCGCGCGTCCTCGCGGGCGAGCACGGTATTGGGCTGGGTGCCGGCGGCCACCAGCACGGCGCGCGCCGGCAGCACCGCCGCGCTGCCGTCGGCACGCGTCACCCGCAACCCCGCGGCATGGCCGTGGCGGTCGGTTTCCACGCCAACCGGGGTCAGCCCCTCGGCAAAGCGCACGCCTTCCTCCATCGCCTTGGCGACTTCCTCGTGGTTCAGCGTGTACGACGGCGCCTCGATCAGGCGGCGGCGATAGGCCAGCGTGGCCCCGCCCCAGGAATCCAGCAGGGCCGCGAAATGCGGCGCCCGGCCCGCCGCCGCGGCTGCCGCCCGCTCGGCGGCGACGGCATCGGCATGGGCGAGGAATTCGCCGGCGATTTCCGCCTCCTCATCAGACCACGGGCCGCGCACCGCCGCCGCCCCGCGCTCGGCCACCAAGGTGCGGTAGCGCCACGCGAATTTCTCCACCTGGCGCACATAATACGCGAGCCCTTCGGTTGCGGTATCGATCGCGGTCAGCCCGCCGCCGATCACCACGATGGGCATGCGGAGTTGCAGATTGGCCACCGACGACGCCTTGCCCGCCCCGGTCAGCTGCAACGCCATCAGAAAATCGCTCGCCTGCCGCACCCCGCGCGCCAGGCCGCCCGGCATGTCGATCACCGTGGGCCGCCCGGCGCCCATGCACAGCGCGATATGGTCAAAGCCCATTTCCCAGGCATCGTCGATCGACAGCGTCGCCCCACCGCCGAACCTGATGCCGCCGAACAGGGCGAAGTGGTGCCGGCGTTCCAGCAGCAGGCGGACGAGCTTGAGGTAGTTCTTGTTCCACCGCACGGTGATGCCGTACTC
>JBBQOT010000638.1:0-2544 GCA_038331165.1 Acetobacterales bacterium | reverse complement strand
GCGCCCCAGATGTAGTGGTCGGGGTGCGGCCACACCCAGAACTCGCGCCAGGCACCGCGGAAATGCGACCGCCTGCGCTGCGGCGAAGCGGGGTCGAGCAGCACCGATAGCGGCAGCGCGAAGACCTCGGCCACCTCGTGCAGCGACAGGATCAGGCCGAGATCGCTGAGCTCCGCCCCGTCGGGAAGCAGGCTGAGCACCGGGGTGACGGAATAGCCGGTGCCGGTGACGTAGTCGCCCATGCGGCCCAGCACCTCCACATGATGGCGGGCGAGGCCGACTTCCTCCTCCGCCTCGCGCAGGGCGGCGTGCTCGGGGCTGACGTCTTCGGGGTCGATGCGCCCGCCGGGGAAGCAGACCTGGCCGGCGTGCTTGTTCAGGTGCGCGGTGCGCTTGGTCAGCAGCACGCCCGGCTGCGCACCCAGCACCAGCGAGATCAGCACCGCGGCCGGCACCAAGCCCCCGCTTGCGAGTTGCAACCCGTCGTCGCTGGCCAGCGGCATGCCGATGGCCGGCGGATCGGCCATCGGGCTGGCCGGTTGCATGCCGCCGGTTGGTGCGGGGATGGGCACGCGCAGCCGCGCCCGCAGGAAATCGCGATTCACCACGCCATTCTACGCCCGGCACGGCCCGCCCGCCTAGGCGCTCCCGTCTGGCCCCCCATCGGGCAGGTCGCCGAGCGGGAAGAAGCAGCCGCTGCTCCAGACGCCCAGCACGGAACGGCCGCACACCTCGCAGGGTTCGGCCAATGCCACCAGCTCGTAATAGACGGCGCGGCCAATCCGCGCCTCCAACGGGAAGCGCCCGGCACCGTCGCGGACGTGGACGTAGGGGGTGGGGTCGCACGATACCACGTCGTAGGCCACCCGGATCGGGTGCTTGGGACCGGCGGTGATCACCTGGTCGATGTTGGTGCGGAAAGTCAGCACCTGGTCGTGCCCAACACCGGACCAGCCCAGCTCGACGGCGACGAAGGGGGCGTCCTCGACCGCGATCACACCGCGCTCGGCCGGGGTTTCCAGCAGGTATTGGCCCTCGGCGTCGCGCCGCAAAACGGTGGCGAACAAGCAGACGAGCTCCTTCCGCCCGATCAGGCTGCCACGATACAGCCAGCCGCCGTCGCGCCGGATGACGAACGGCAGTCCCCCATGGTCAAACGGCCGGCGCGGCCCATCGCTGGGGCCTTGCTGAATCAGATCGCTCACTTTGCGCACCCCAGGGAAGAGAATGCTTCCGCCCTGGACGGAGATATAGGTAGCATCCCCCCGGGTGTGAAAGTGGCCGCCGAGGGGTCGCAAGCCGACAAACGCGCACAATCTGCATTATCGCCCGCGCCACCCCGACAGACGCCGCCTCCGCGCACCCCTGTGCGCCACAAGCCGGACTTCGGACCACGTCGACCAGGATGAGATAAATGCCCGTTGCACCGACACCGTTCCAGCCCAACCCGCCGCTCCCCGGCCAGGCAACCGACGACCTGCTCGCCCAGATCGAGGCGCTGGGGCAGAAGGTGGCCGCCGCGCGCACCCAGATCGGGCGCGCCATCTATGGCCAGCCGGAGGTGGTGGACCAGACGCTGATCACCCTGCTGTCGGGCGGCCATGTGCTGCTGGTCGGCGTGCCCGGGCTGGGCAAGTCGAAGCTGGTGGAGACGCTGGCCGTCGTGATGGGGCTCGCGTCCAAGCGCGTGCAGTTCACCCCCGACCTGATGCCCGCCGACATCCTGGGCAGCGAGGTGCTGGACGAGGGCGAGGGTGGACGGCGGCATTTCCGCTTCGTTCCCGGCCCGGTGTTCTGCCAGTTGCTGATGGCCGACGAGATCAACCGCGCCTCACCGCGCACCCAGTCGGCGCTGCTGCAGGCGATGCAGGAACAGCGGGTGGCGATCGGTGGCGTGGAACACCCCCTGCCGCGCCCGTTCCACGTGCTGGCAACGCAAAATCCGATCGAGCAGGAAGGCACCTACCCGCTGCCGGAAGCCCAGCTCGACCGGTTCCTGCTGGAAATCCAGGTGACCTATCCCGACCTTGCCGCCGAACGCGCCATGCTGATCGCCACCACCGGCGCCGCCGAGGACAAGCCGAGCCAGGCGCTGACTGCCGACGACCTGATGGCAGCACAGGCGCTGATCCGCCGCGTGCCGGTGGGTGAAACCGTGGTCGATGCCATCCTCAACCTGGTGCGCAGCGGCCGCCCAGAATCGAGCGACGACGAGACCATCCGCCGCCACGTCGCCTGGGGCCCCGGACCACGCGCCGCCCAGGCGCTGATGCTCGCCTGCCGCGCCCGCGCGCTGCTGGACAACCGGCTGGCGCCCAGTATCGATGACGTCGCAGCACTGGCCCCGCCTGTACTGCGCCACCGCATGGCGCTGAACTTCTCGGCCCGCGCCGACGGCGTGGTGCTGGACACCGTGATCGGCCGGCTGGTGGAGCGGCTTGGGTGAGTGGGGCTTGGGGACAGCAAGGCCAGGGCTCTGCCCTGGACCCGGCAGGGGGCCGAGCCCCCTGCACCCTCATCCATTTCGCCTTCGGCGAGAGGGGC
>JBBQOT010000637.1:0-2552 GCA_038331165.1 Acetobacterales bacterium | reverse complement strand
AGGAGCCGCGCTTCCGTGCCTCCATCTGCGTGCCCTACGAGGACACGGCGGCGAGCGTAGCGGAGATCGAGCGGCTGGCGGGGCGGGCGGAGTTCTGCCAGGTGCTGATCCTCGGGCGGACCGGGGAGCCGCTGGGGGCGAAGCGGTACCGGCCGATCTTCCGCGCCGCGGCGGCGGCAGGGTTGCCGGTGTCGGTGCATGCCTTTGGATATGGCGGCGGGCCGGTGACTTCGGGCGGCTGGCCGAGCTATTACATCGAGGAGATGACGGGCCACGCCCAGGCGGCGCAGGCGCAGGTGACGTCGATGGTGGTGGAGGGGTTGTTCGAGGAATTGCCGGCGCTGAAGGTGCTGATGGTGGAGGCGGGCTTCGCGTGGCTGCCGTCGCTGGCCTGGCGGCTGGACCGCAACTGGCGCGTGCTGAAACAGGAGACGCCGCATCTGCGGATGTCGCCCAGCGAATACATCCACCGCAACATCTGGCTGACCACGCAGCCGATGGAGGAGCCGGAGCCGCGGGAGCAGATTCTGGACGTGATCGGCTGGATCGGGTGGGACCGGCTGCTGTTCGCGACCGACTATCCGCACTGGGATTTCGACGATCCGTCCCAGGCGTTGCCGATGCGGGTGGATGCAGCGGACCGCGAGCGGTTCTTCATCGGCAATGCGCGCGAGGTTTATGGCTTCGGCTGAACTCGCGGTGCACCGCTTCGGCTGAACGACCAGCCCCCGCAGAGGGGCACAACTCGGGAGAGACGGCCATGGCACGAACCAAGATCGGGCGGCGCGCGTTGCTGGGCACGGCGCTGGCACTGCCGGCGCTGAATGTGCGCGCACAGGCCGACGCGGTGACACTCATCAGCCACCGCTACCCCGCAGTGGAATGGTACGCCGACAAGATGAAGACGGCGCTGCCGGGGGTGAGCGTGGACGCAAGGCTGATGCCGTCGGCCGAAGCCGCGCAGTTGCACCGACTGCAATTTTCCGCGGCCTCGCCGGGGTTGGATATAGCGTGGGTGAACGGCATGATGATGGCGTTCTACGCCAAGAACGGTTGGATCGAGCCGCTGGACGACCTGATCGCCCAGCACCGTGACGCCTTCAACCTGGGCGACATCGACCCGGCCGCGCTGAAGGGAATGAGCTTCGGCGGCAAGATCTACGGCCTGCCACTGACCACCAACACGCTGATGTACGCTTATCGCCAAGACGTTTTCGCCGCGCGCAAGCTGGTCCCGCCGAAGACCTGGGAAGAGCAGGTCGAGATTGCCAAATCGCTGCATTCGCCGCGGCGCAGCGGTACGACGCTGGCCCTTAGATGGGACATGCCGGCCTTCGAGCTGTCGAGCGTGCTCAACACAGTGGGCGATGGCTGGTTCGACCGCGATTGGAGGCCGGTGTTCAACAGCGGCAAGGGGGTGGCGGCGATCGACCTGTACCGCCGGTTGTCGGCCTATGCGGTGCCAGGCTTCGCTAGCCATAGCAACGACGAGACCACGGTGAATTTCGCCCAGAACGTGACCGCCACCGGACAGCAATGGGCGACACGCGCCGCAACCATGGACAACCCGCAGCGCAGCAAGGTGGTTGGCAAGATGCAGTGGGCGGTGCCGCCCGGCGGGCGCCAAGGGTTGTCGACCGACGGCTATGCCATTTCGAAGTTCTCGGCCAAGAATAAGGATATGCTTTTCCGCCTCCTGGCCACTGCGCTGAACGAAGACAGCCAGCGCGGGGCCGCCGCCCTGGCCACGCCGACCCGTCGCGCAGTGCTGAACGACCCCGCGATCCAGGCCAAGTTCCGCTGGTATCCCACGGTGTCGAAATGCCTGGAGGTGGGCGAACCGCCGCCGGCCCTGGCCGAATTCAACGAAGCCGGCGAACTGGCGAGCAGGCGCATCGTGCAGGCCATCGTCGGCCAGATGCCGGTCAAGGCCGCACTGGACGCAGGTGCCGCCGAAGTGTTGGAACTGCTGACGCGGCGGGGTTACTACAAGGGCTGAGCCGGCACGCGGGCGCGGGCCGCGGCGGCGGGTGGTCTGGTTGCCGGCATCCCTGACCGGCGCCCCCGGCGAGTTGACGGCCGGGGTTGGCGACCCGAAAATTGCGCCGGCGCCCCGTGGGCAAAACCAAGGGGACAGCCAAGGGGGATATCGGGCCGATGTGGCTATTCATGGCTCCGAGCGTGCTGGTGATGGCGCTCGTGCTGTTCTATCCGTTCTTCTCGGCGGTCTATTACAGCTTCTTCGACTACTACCTCGGTTCCCAGGCGGTTTCCTTCGTCGGATTCGACAACTACACCCGCCTGCTGAGCGAAGAGAGGTTCTGGTTGACCCTCGGCAACACGTTCTTCATCGTCGGCGTCTCGGTGGCGTTGCAACTGGTGATCGGGTTGGCGCTGGCCCTGGCGCTGTATTCCTGCACGCGCGGGGCGCGGCTGATTTCGCTGCTCAACTTCCTGCCGCATGTGGTGACCCCGGTGGTGGGCGGCATCTTCCTTAAATGGGTGTTCGTCGGCCGCTGGGGGCTGCTGGACGCCACGTTGATCGGCTTCAA
>JBBQOT010000636.1:0-2553 GCA_038331165.1 Acetobacterales bacterium | reverse complement strand
ATCAGCGCACGCAGGGGGGCCATCGCCTCGGTGGACGGGTTCTTGGTGTGCTGCGGGTCGCTGTCGTACTCCAATCGCGGCAGCAACGCTGCCCCCAGCAGGCACAGCGCCGCGAAACCGGCCGCCACCGGCAGGCGGGCGCGCAGCAATGCCGCCTCGGCGCGGCCGGCCCAGGCGTAGCCGATCTCGGCCGCCTCGCCGCGCGGGCGCAGCAGGGTGAGCATGGCCGGCAGGAAGGTGAGGGTGCAGGCGAGGGCGATCAACATGCCGACGCCGGCAATCAGCCCCAGCTCGGCTACCCCGCGGAAGCTGGTGGGCACGAAGGCGAGAAAGCCCGCAGCGGTGGCAACCGCCGCCAGCAGAATCTGCGGCCCGACCGCCACCACGGTGGCCGACAGCGCCAGCGCGGCGTCGCCGGCATGAAGGCGCTGTTCGCGGTAGCGCACGCAGAACTGGATGGCGAAATCGACGGCAATGCCGAGGAACAACACCGCGAAGGCCACCGAAACCAGGTTCAGCGACCCAACCGCCAGCGTGGCAAAACCGGTGGTGAGCAGCAACCCCAACCCCAGCGTGGCCATGATCGCCACGATCAGCCGCCACGAGCGCACCGCCAGCACCAGCCACAGCAGCACCAGCACGGCGCTGATTGCCATGCCCGCGGCTGCACCCTGGGCAACTGTTGCAAACTCCTCGTCGGCCAGGGCCACCGGGCCGGTGAGCCGCACGGTGGCGCGCCCGGCGCGCACCGCCTCGATGCCGGCCACCGCGGTGCGCAAGGCGGTAGTGGCCGCGCCGCCGGGTTCCAGCGCGCCCAGGTCGAGGCGGGCTTGCGCCAGCACGAGGCGGCGCGGGCCGGCGAGTTCGGCAAGCTTGCCGCCCAGCAGGCGTTGCCACGACAGCGGCGTGGGGCTGCCGGCGGCGGCGTCGGCCAGGGCGGCGGCAAAGCCCTGCAGCGCCGGGCGGAAGCCGTCGAGCTTTTCCCCGCGCTCCACCCCCATGGCGACCAGCGCCAGGGTGGCGAACAGGCCGCGCGCCGAGGGGTCGGAGGCGAGCTGGCCGAGGAAGGGCTGGGCGTCGATGGTGCTGTCGAGCAGGGCGGTAAGATCGGGTGTGTCGAGGAACAGCAGGCCGTTGCGGGCGAACCAGGGGGCGGCGTCGGGCCGGCGGGCGAAGCGGAAATGGGCGGGGTCGGCGGCAAGTGCGGCGGCCAGGGCGGCAGCGGTGTCGTCGGCCTCCTCCGGCGTGGCAGCCTCGACCACGGCAACCAGCAGGTCGCTGAACTGCGGGAAGGCAGCCGCGAAGGCGATCTCGCGCTGGCGCCAGGGCAGGCCGGTGTCGAACAGCGCATCGGTGTCGGTGGTGACGCCAAGCCGGGTGGCGGCCAAGGCGGCCGACAACGCCGCCAGGACCAGGCCGGCGAAAACCACCAGGCGAGCGCGGCGGCGGCAATACTCCGCCATGGCGGCGAGCAGGCGCGGCAAGGTCATGCAGGCGATCTTCCGGTCAACAGGGCGATGGTTCGGATAGTCGCTTCGCCGCGCCGGGTCTATTGGCGGGATGGGTAAGAAAGGCGAGGGCTCCGCCCTCGACCCGCGTCGTGCGAAGCACGCTCACGCGTGACGGCCGGCGGCCCCAGACCCCTTTCGCTTCATGGCTGAGGGTCCAGGGACCTCGGGTCCGTCGCGCGAAGGCGCGCTCGGGACCTGGTGGGGTCCAGGGGCGAAGCCCGTGGCCTTGCCTTACCCTTCCGCCAACGCCGGCAGCAGCGCCAGCAATGCCGGCAGGTCGCTTTCGGCGGTGCAGGCCAGGAACGCGGTGGCGTGTGGGGCGGGACCGTCTTCGGCGTCGGCGCGCGGCAGGCCGTCGGCGCCCAGCGGCAGGGCGGCGAGCCCGATATCGGCATAGACCGCCAGCAGGGCGGGGCCGGCGCGCCAGACCGCCGGGTGCAGCCCCTCCTGCGCCGCCAGATCGCGCAGGCGCCAGATTGCCGAGACGCGATCGGCGGCGGCGCCGGCGGGATCGCCGAGGCCGAGCAGCACGCCGCCCACCCGGCGGAACGCGATGGCGGCGCGGCCGGCCTCGCCCCAGAGCAGGCCGTCGGGATACGGTGGTGGTGCGGCGCCGAGTGCGGCGTAGCGGACCCGGGCGTCGTCGTTCCACGCATCGGCGGTCACGCGGCCGGGGCGCACCAGGCCCCAGATGGCGACCAGTGCCACCAGCACCGCCAGTGCCACGCTGACCCGCATGGTGTTCGGCAGGTCGGGCGACAGCACCACCTGCCACCACGAGGTGCCTTCCAGCAGGCTCAGCCGCGGCTCGTAGCTGGCCAGCACCAGCACGCTGAGCACCAGCAGCAGCGGCACGGCGGCGCGCGCGGCATCAAGCTTGCCGCTGAGCAGCCGGGCGTGGCGGTAGAACAGCCGGCGGAACGGTGCGAGCAGGGCAGCGGCGGCCAGCAGCAGCGCGGGGATCCAGAAAGGCTCGCCGCGCGCCGCGGTGAAGGCGGCCCCCAGCAGCAGCAGCACGATGGTCAGCCCCCAGGCCAGGATG
>JBBQOT010000635.1:0-2560 GCA_038331165.1 Acetobacterales bacterium | reverse complement strand
CCGACGGCATCGAGCTGAACTTCGGCTGCCCGCACGGCATGAGCGAGCGCGGCATGGGCTCGGCCGTGGGCCAGGTGCCCGAGTACATCCAGATGGTGACGGCATGGTGCAAGCACTATTCGAAGCTGCCCATCATCGTCAAGCTCACGCCCAATATCTCCGACGTGCGCCAGCCCGCGCGGGCGGCGAAGAACGGCGGCGCCGACGCGGTGAGCCTGATCAACACCATCAACTCGATCATGGGCGTCGACCTGGAGGCGATGGCGATGATCCCGAACACCGCCGGCATGGGCTCGCATGGCGGCTACTGCGGCCCCGGCGCCAAGCCGATCGCGCTGAACATGGTGGCCGAGATCGCCCGCGACCCGCTGACCAAAGGCCTGCCGATCTCGGGCATCGGCGGCATCACCACCTGGCGTGACGCGGCCGAGTTCATCGCCCTGGGCGCCGGCAATGTGCAGGTTTGCACCGCGGCCATGGTCTATGGCTTCAAGATCGTCGAAGACCTGTGCGACGGCCTGTCCAACTTCATGGACGAGCAGGGCTACCAGAGCGTGGAGCAGATGAGCGGCCGCGCGGTCAAGACCGTCACCGACTGGAAGCTCTTGAATCTGAACCATGTCGAGAAGGCCGTCATCCACCAGGACGCCTGTATCCAGTGCGGCCGCTGCCATGTGGTCTGCGAAGACACCTCGCACCAGGCGATCAGCGCCACCAAGGACGGCAAGCGTTTCTTCGAGGTCAAGGAAGAAGACTGCGTGGGCTGCAACCTGTGCGTGGCGATCTGCCCGGTGCCGGGCGCCTTGAGCCTGCGCGCGCTGAAACCCGGTGAGACCGACCTGCGCACCGGCAAGGCGGTCAGCGGTGAGTACGCAAACTGGACCACGCACCCGAACAACCCGTCGGCCGTTGCCGCATGAACCATCGCCTGATGTAAACACCAATGTGGTCGGCCGGCGCCGAGGCTTACCGTCCAGCATCCATTCACCCACTCACAGGAAGCCAGCATGAAGATGATGAATACGCGTCGATTCGCTCTCCTAGCCCTCAGCAGTGCGCTGTTCGCGGCGCTGCTGCCCAGCGCCCAGGCCCAGGCCAAGCTGAAGGTGGCCGCCATCTACACCGTGCCCTTCGAGCAGCAGTGGGTGAGCCGTCTGCACAAGGCCTTGCTGGCGGCGCAGGCGCGCGGCGAGATCGAATACAAGGCCAGCGAGAACGTGGCCAACCCCGACTACGAGCGCGTGATGCGCGAGTACGCGACCGGCGGCAACCAGCTGATCGTCGGCGAGGCCTTTGCCGTCGAGGCCGCCGCCCGCAAGGTGGCCAAGGACTTCCCCAAGGTGTCGTTCCTGATGGGCTCCTCGGCCAAGCCGCAGGCACCGAACTTCTCGGTCTTCGACAACTTCATCCATGAGCCCTCCTATCTGGCCGGCATGGTGGCGGCCGGCGTCAGCAAAAGCGGCAAGATCGGCCTGGTCGGCGGCTTCCCCATCCCCGAGGTCAACCGGCTGATGAATGCCTTCATGGCCGGTGCCAAGGAGATCAATCCGAAGATGCAGTTCTCGGTCAGCTTCATCAACAGCTGGTTTGACCCACCCAAGGCCAAGGAAGCGGCCTTCGCGATGATCGACAAGGGCGCCGACGTGATGTACGCCGAGCGTTTCGGCGTCAGCGACGCGGCCAAGGAGCGCGGCCGCCTGGCCATCGGCAACGTCATCAACACGCAAGACAAATACCCCGACACCGTGGTCGCCTCGGCGCTGTGGCATATGGAGCCGTCGATCGACCGCGCCATCAAGCTGGTCAAGGAGGGCAAGTTCGCGCCCGAGGACTATGGCCAATATTCGATGATGAAGCACAAGGGTTCAGAGCTGGCCCCGCTGGGTACCTTCGACAAGAAGATCCCGGCCGATGTCGTCACCAAGATGCGCGCCAAGGAGAAGGCCATCCTGGACGGCACGTTCACCGTCAAGATCGACGACAGCCAGCCCAAAGCGGCGTTCAACTGATCGCTGCCCGGGTGCCTGCATGACCGATATCGTCCTTCGCATGCAGGGCATCACCAAGCGCTTCGGCGACTTGGTGGCCAACAACAATATCTCGCTGGAGCTGGGTTCCGGTGAGGTGTTGGCCCTGCTGGGCGAGAACGGCGCCGGCAAATCGACCTTGATGTCGATACTGTTCGGCCACTACTCGGCCGACGAGGGGCATGTCGAGGTCTTCGGCCAGCCGCTACCGCCCGGCGACACGCGCGCCGCGCTGCTAGCGGGCATCGGCATGGTGCATCAGCATTTCACGCTGGCCGACAACCTCAGCGTGCTCGACAACGTGATGCTGGGCAGCGAGAGCCTGGCGGCCTTGAAGAGCGCCCGGACCGAGGCGCTGGCCCGGCTGAAGGCCGTGGCGCAGCGCTCGGGCCTGCCGGTCAATCCGCAGGCGCTGGTCGGCAGCCTGTCGGTCGGTGAGCGTCAGCGTGTCGAGATCCTGAAGGCGCTGTACCGAGGCGCGCGCATCCTGGTGCTGGACGAGCCGACCGCCGTGCTGACGCCGCAGGAGGCCG
>JBBQOT010000634.1:0-2576 GCA_038331165.1 Acetobacterales bacterium | reverse complement strand
GGCGATCTCGCCGCGGCGTTGGGGCTCAGCGCCGAGCAGGTCGACAAGATGTTTAGAGAGGCGGAGGCGATACAAGGGTGAAGGGATTGGACCATCGGAGCCTGCAACCGGGTCGCAATGGCTTGGCGGGCGAGCGACTTCGCCATCGTCGCCAATGGCGGCACGTCGGCGCTGGACACGAGCGGCGCGCTGCCCGTGCGGCCGTCCGGCCCATGGTCCCCGCCGCGCCCTATTCGGCCACCGGCGGCTCCGATTGTTGCGAGGCCATCAGCCAGGTCCCTACTTCCCCCGTCGACCGCCGCAGTCGGACCCGGCGTTGGCATGATGCCTTCGCCAAACTGGCGGCGTTGCAGGCGCAGTATGCCGCTTGGCTGGACGCGTTGCCGAACAATCGGCAAGACGGCGCCACCGCCGACGTCTTATTGGCGATCTGCGACCTCGACCTCACGGAGCTTCAGGCAATCGAACCGCCGCGCGGCTTCGGCCGTGGCTGATACCAGTACCCCGTCTTCGCGCGAGCAAGCCGTCAGGCCAGCCCGAGTGCCCCGGGGCACAATGACCCAAGGGGCGGCAACCACCCGACCCGAGGGTCACCCGGGGTGAAAGTGCCGAATGAGATGACGATCGGTCGAACCGACGATCCAGAGAACCCGGCCAGGGCAACGGCTCTCCAAGCCGCCCGATTGTTTGTGGCTGGATCGCGGATTCCATCTGGGCCAGCGGCCATGTCGCCGCACCAACAGGCCGGACACATGACCGCAATCGACACAACCGGCAGATTTCTCAATTTAGCGCTTGCATCCAAGGAGCCGTCCAAACATGCCCTGGGCTCCGGTGCCTGTCGCTCCTTGCCAGGCGTGCCCACCCAGGGTTACGTTCACCCAAGAAGTCCGGATAGGATGTGCATCTGGGGAATGTCCGTTCATATCTGCCGTTGCCGCGCCCCCGCGGGCTGCCTGTATTGCTGCAAACATTAAGGAACTAACGAAGATGCGTGGCTGGACAATCGGCTTGCTGGCTGCGTGCGCATTGACCTTTCCGGCGGTGGCGCAGACGGCGAAAGACACGCTGACGGTGAATCTGCCGGGTGATGTGGCCACGATGGACCCGCACGTGCAGTGGGACACCGAGAGCTACTCGGTTTATCGCAACATCTTTGATAATCTCGTCACGCGCGATACGACCGGGAAGATAGTTCCGCAGGTCGCAACCGCCTGGCGCTACACCGACCCCACCACGATTGTCTTCGATCTTCGCAGCGATATTGCGTTTAGTGACGGAACCAAGCTAACGCCGGCCGACGTGGTGTTCAGCATCAAGCGGATCACCAACCCGGCGTTTCGCAGCCCGCAGCTTTCGCAGTTCGACCAGATCATCGCCGTCGATGTCACCGGGCCCGCGCAGGTGACGCTGCGCACCAAGTCGCCCTATCCCGTCCTGCTGGCGCAGCTGGTCAAGCTGTCGCTCGTGCCGCAGGCGGCGGTGGAGAAACTCGGCGACCAGGGCTTCAACCAGCAGGTGCTGGGCTCCGGCCCCTATACGCTGAAGTCGTGGCAGCGTGGTGTGGCCAGCACGCTGGAGGCCAATCCCGGCTATTGGCGCGGTGCGCCGCCGTTCAAGAGCGTGACATTTCGCGCGGTGCCCGACATCGCCACGCGGATTGCCGATGTGCGCACCGGGCGGGCCGATATCACCCGCGGCCTCTCGCCGGACGACGCCGCGGCGATGAAGGGTGAGCGGGCGTTGCAGGTGATGAGTGTCGCCACCGAGCGAGTGACGCATCTGTTCCTGAACCCGGCGATCGGTGCTACGCGCGACAAGCGGGTGCGCCAGGCGATTGCCCAGGCGATCGACCGTGATGCCATCATCGCCGCGCTGATGCTGGGTTTCCCGAAGCGGGCTGACATCATGCTGACCGAGGCAGCGTTCGGCTGGGTCGGCGATGTGCCGTTCTGGCCGTACGACCCGGTGCGGGCCCGCGCGCTGGTGAAGGAGGCCGGCGCCGAGGGGGCGGACATCCAGTTCCTCACCTCGCCGGCCTATGATCGGCGAGTGAGCGAGGCGGTACAGCAGATGCTCGGCGATGTCGGGCTGAAGGTGAGCTTCATCATGGTCGATCAGCCGACCTTCCTGCGCCGCCGGCAGGGCCAGCCGGAGGAGGCCAGCAACATGACGCAGGGCCGCTGGTCCTGTGCCTGCCAGGATGCCGACGGGGTGATCTTCCCGCTGTTCCGCACCGGCAGCCAATGGGCCAAGTTCAGCAATGCCGGGTTTGATGCGGCTGTGGATGCAGCACGGGTGACGCTCGACGAGACGGAGCGGCTGTCGCACTACCGCCGCGCCTTCACCATTCTGCGCGACGAGGTGGCGGCGGTGCCATTGTTCCAGGATGCGGCGATCTATCTGGCGCGACGCGAGCTGAAATGGACGCCGACTCCCAACGAGGCTTTCTTTGTGTTCGACATGAAATGGCTGCCGTGATCCAGACGCCCTGATGCTACGCCATCTCGCCGGCCGGCTGGTGCAGGCCGCGGTCGCCAGTTTCGGCGTGCTGACCATCGTGTTTTTCGTCATGC
>JBBQOT010000633.1:0-2576 GCA_038331165.1 Acetobacterales bacterium | reverse complement strand
CTGGGTGGCGTGGTCGAAGCCCCAGACCTGGCCGACCGAGGTGGCGACTGTTGGGCCGAACAGCGTGGCCAGCAGGTGGCTGGGGCCTTTGTAGCCGGTGGCAAGCACCGCGAGGGCACCTTCGATCAGACGGCCGTCGTTCATCTGGACTCCGGCGGCGGTGAAGGTTTCGATGTCGTTATACTGGATCAGTCCGATCTCGCCGCGGATCAGCAGTTCGGAGCAGCCGACGTTGAAGTAGTAGCCACCGCCGCGGGAGCGGTATTTCAGCGGCCAGCCGGTATTGTCCTCGCCGAATTCGAGGCGGAAGCCAATGCGTTCCAGGCCGGCGAGCATCTCGGCGTCGAGTTCGCGCGTGCGGGTGGTCAGCAGTTTGTGCGCAAGTTTCAACACCTGGAGCGGGACGGAGGTGTTGATCAGGTCGCGGTCGGCCAAAGTTGGGCCCGGGCCGTAATAGATGCCGTCGTAGAGTTGGGCGGCGGGCTCGACATTGGTCACCAGGGTGGGGCTGCGCTGGACCATTGTCACCAGGGCGCCGTTGCCGTGGAGGTCTTGGGCGATGTCGTGCGCGCTGGTGCCGGTGCCGAAGACGAAGACCGGCTTTCCCCGCCATGCCGCACCGTCGCCGAATTTCGAAGAATGCACGATTTTTCCGGCGAAGCGGTCGAGGGTGGGGATGGTCGGGATGTTCGGCGTGCCGCTGACACTGGTGGCCATGACGATGTGACGCGGGTGGAGTTCGCGGATGCTGCCGTCGGCCAGCTTCAGCCGTGCCGTCCAGCGCCG
This sequence comes from Acetobacterales bacterium, assembly GCA_038331165.1. Classification (GTDB taxonomy): domain Bacteria; phylum Pseudomonadota; class Alphaproteobacteria; order Acetobacterales; family Acetobacteraceae; genus CAMDGX01. The sequence goes on along the minus strand of JBBQOT010000633.1, from coordinate 1,790 downwards.
CGCCGCGGGGTTGTAGGTGGCGCCCTCGAAGCTGGTGCTGGTCCAGAAGTTGATCTCCATGGCTTCGGCGTAGTGTTCGAGCCAGTTGGCGATCTTGTCCTTGGGGATGTAGCGCGGCCAGGTCTTGGGGAACGGCATGTAGGGCAGGTGGTTGCTGTAGACCTGGTTGTGCAGTTTCAGGCCGTGGTAGCGCAGGCGCCAGTTGTCGCCGACGCGCGCCATGCGGTCGACCACCAGCGCGTCGACGTTCAGTGCGCCGAGGGCGGCCGCCGCGGTGAGCCCGGCATGGCCGCCGCCGACGACGAGCACGTCGGGGTCGCGGTCGTCATAACGACGGGCGGCGATGCGTTTGTCGTGCCAGTTCGGGCCTTGGAAGTCGCGGTCGAAGGCGGGTTCTTCGCGGGCGATGCGGGCCGTTTCCTCATCGTGGCCGGCGATGTGGTCGAGCGCGGTCAGCAGCGTCCAGGCCTGTGGGGTGTTGGCGTCGTCGGTTTTGATGCGCAGCACGCCGGCGCCGGTGCCGGTCGCGGTTTCGAAGCGGATGATGGCCTCGATCGTGGGTTCGCCCGCACGCTCGACGGTGCGGGGCGGGAAGCGGTCGGGGTCGATGGCAAAGTTGCGGGCATCCTGGGCCTGTGCGCCGGCGAGCAGGGGGGCGGCGATGGTGTCGGCGCCGGTCACGGTGGCGATGCGCCAGGTCAGGGCGGCGATGTCGCGCCAGTGGCCGTCGGGGCGGAACAGCGCCGCCAGCGCGGCCGCGTCGCCCGTTTGCAGCACCTGGTTCAGGCGGCGTAGCCAGGCCTCGGCCACCAGGCGCGGCCGGTCCTCGGTTGCTGCCAGTGCGTCCATGTCGCTCACCTTCGATCGCCGTGCGCAGGGTAGCGGCGATGGCGCAATGCGGGCAACTTGTGGGTTGTCGCGGGGCACGCAGGTTCCTAGGTTGCCGGCCCGTTCGCTGGAGTGCGCACCCTGAGCCTGTTCGATGAGTGCGGCATTGTCTTTGTTGGCGACATTCACCGCCGCTGGGATCATGTGGAGCGCGGCCTGGCAGGCTTGGACCGGCAGGTGCGCCACGTGGTGCTGCTGGGCGATATGGAGTGCACGGTGCCGTTGGATGCGCTGGTGGCGCCGATCCTGGCGCACGGGGCCGGGCTGCACTGGATCTTTGGCAACCACGACGCCGATGGCGGGCCGCAGATGTGGGCCAACCTGGCCGACCCTGCGCGCAATCCGGCGACGGCGGCAGGCGCGCTGCATGGGCGGGTGGCGGAGGTGGGCGGGCTGCGCGTGGCCGGGCTGGGCGGCACATTCCATACCCGCGTGTGGAACCCGCCGGCGCCGCCACGGCTGACCAGCCGAGACCAGCTTGCCGCCGATATGGCGACACTCGGGCCGGGCTGGAGTGCGGATGCCACCGCGGCGCTGGCGCAGTCGCTATCGACGATGGCGATCTGGCCGGAGGATGTGGAGGCGCTGGCCGCGCAGCGGGCCGACGTGCTGGTGACGCACGAGGCGCCGTCGAGCCATCGCAACGGGGTGGCGGTGCTGGACGCGCTCGCGCGGGCGATGGGGGCGCGGCTGGTGGTGCATGGGCATCACCATATCGGCTATCGCGCAGTGGCCGAGGACGGGCTGGAGGTGCAAGGCGTGGGCGCGGCGTGGGGCATCGATCTCGCGGGGCGGACGCATTGGCCGGGGGATAAGGAGCGGCTGTTGCCGCGTTCGGCGGGATGGGCCTATCCGGGACGGTAGAAGGCAAGACCAGGGCTCTGCCCTGGGCCCTGGCTTTC
>JBBQOT010000632.1:0-2577 GCA_038331165.1 Acetobacterales bacterium | reverse complement strand
CCACGACCAGCCCGCGCCTGTTCGTGCTCGACGACCTCGCCCCTGGTGCCGAACTTGCCGCCACGCCCGCCCAGGCGCACTACCTCGGCACCGTGTTGCGTCAGGGGCCGGGCGCCGCCCTGCGCCTGTTCAACGGCCGCGATGGCGAATTTTCCGCCCGCCTCGCCACCATCCGCCGCGACCGCGCCAGCTTCGCCGTCGAACGCCAGACCCGCGCGCAGGCCGCCGAGCCCGATCTCTGGCTGGTCTTCGCCCCGCTGAAACGCGACGCCACCGACCTCGTGGTGCAGAAGGCCACCGAACTCGGCGCCGCCGCCATCCTGCCGGTGTTCACCGAGCGCACCAACACCGCCCGCCTCAACCTCGACCGGCTGCGCGCCATCGCCACCGAGGCCGCCGAACAGTGCGAACGCCTCACCCTGCCGCGCATGGCAGACCCGCAACGACTCGTCGACCTGCTCGCCGCCTGGCCTACCGGCCGCCGCCTGGTGGTCGCCTTGGAACGTGCCGCCGCACCCCCGCCCGCCCACTCCGACGCGCCCACGGCACTGCTGATCGGGCCCGAAGGCGGATTCGCGCCGTCCGAGATCAGCATGCTCCGCCGGCTGGGGTACGTGGAGGCAGTCTCCCTCGGCCCGCGCATCCTGCGCGCCGAAACCGCCGCCATCGCCGGGCTAGCCCTGTTGCAGGCCGGGGCGGGAGGCTATGTAGCGACCACTATCGGCGCAACGGCGGCGGACTGAAGCGGCCAGAACGAACGGAACACGCATGTCGAACCCCGGAGACGCCGACGCGACGCCGATCACGTCGGTCCGCCAGCTTGCCGACCACATCGCCGTCGGCTGCAAGCCGCGCGACCGCTTCGGCATCGGCACCGAGCACGAAAAGTTCGGTTTTCGCCACACCGACCTCACCACCCCCGCCTATGAGCCAAACGGCATCCGCGCCGTGCTGGAAGGTCTCGCCGCCAACGCGCCCGCCACTTGGCAGCCCATCCTCGACCGTGGCAACCCGATCGGCCTGTCCAGCACCACTTATGCCGCCATCTCCCTGGAACCCGCCGGCCAGCTCGAACTCTCCGGCGGCCTCATGCCCGACCTGCACGCCGCCCGCGCCGAGCTGGAAGCCCACTACGCCGAGGTCCGCCCGGTCGCCGACGCGCTGGGCATCGGCTTCGCCCCGCTCGGCTTCCACCCGCTCAACCGGCGCGACCAGATGCCTTGGATGCCCAAGGGCCGCTACACCATCATGAAGTCTTATATGCCCAAGGTCGGCAGCATGGGCCTCGACATGATGACCCGCACCTGTACCGTGCAGGTCAACCTCGACTACGACAGCGAGGCCGACATGGTGCACAAAATGCGCATCGGCCTGGCGCTACAGCCCTTGGCCTCGGCGATGTTTGCCAACTCGCCCTTCGTCGAGGGCAAGCCCAGCGGCTTCCTGTCCTACCGCTCGCATGTCTGGACCGACACCGACAATGCCCGCAGCGGCATTCCCCGCGTGGCGTTCGATCCGGGCTTCGGCTTCGAGCGCTACGCCGAATGGCTGGTCGATACCGTGCCGATGTATTTCGCCTACCGCGACAGGAAATATGTCGACCTCTCCGGCCGTTCCTTCCGCGCTTTCATGAACGGTACCCTTGGCGTGCCCGAGGCGGGCGAAGCCACCGTCGGCGATTTCGCCGACCACATGACCACCGCCTTCACCGACGCCCGCCTTAAACGCTACATCGAAATGCGCGGCGCCGATGCCGGCAGCGCCGAGATGATGATCGCCCAGTCCGCCTTCTGGGTCGGCCTGTTCTACGACCCCGCCGCGCTCCAAGCCGCGTCGGCCCTTGTCGCCAGCCGCCCCTGGACCGAATTCGCCGCCCTGCGCCCGCTGGTGCCGCGCACCGCGCTGAACACGCCCTGGCAAAAGGGCACACTGCGCGACCTGATGCGCGCGGCCTTGGCGATCAGCCGCGACGGCCTGCGCGCCCGCGCCCGGCGCAACGCGGCCGGCCAAGACGAAACCATCCACCTCGCCCCACTGGAAGCCATCGCCGCCGGCGGCCCCACCCAGGCCGAGCGCTGGCTGGAACGCTATCACGGCCCCTGGCGCGGTGATGTCACGCACATGCTGCGCGAGGCCGCGATCTGACTGGCCTGACGATTCACTGGTGAAGAAAGCCAAGGCCAGGGCTTTGCCATCGCGGCGCAAAACCGCGCCACGGGACCCGCAAAGGGTCAGAGACCCTTTGATCCCATTACCTTTAGGGGTCGTGCAAGCTGCCACTAGTCGAACCAGCGCATTGATTTGGGGCTGCTGGCGCAGCCAAGAAACTCTTGGTATCCCCAGATGATTAACCTATTGGAATTTTTAGTTTTTTTACAAAGTAATACCAATCACTGTTTGAGATGACTCATGGCCTAGCAAGGCCAGGGCTTTGCCGTCGCGGCGCGAAGCCGCGCCACGGGGACCCACCAGGGGCCAAGCCCCAGGGCCAGAAAAATAAGAAAAAATATGGGTTTACAAAGGCCGCCGGCCGGTGGGGGGGGCAGGGCCAAGCCCTGGCCATGGCCGTGTGGATCG
>JBBQOT010000631.1:0-2581 GCA_038331165.1 Acetobacterales bacterium | reverse complement strand
CTTCGCGAGAGGCAATTTTTGAGGCCTATAGCCGAGTTTGTACCGCCGGAGAGCCCTGCCGAACCGCAAACTCGACTGGGGCATTCCATATGCGATAGCCCTGGCTGCTAGCCCAAGGGCAAAACGGTCTATCGAACGCATTGCGGGGATGGATGGCCATCCGTCCTCGCAACCCGATCACAATGACAGATCACGCAGACACAAGGGCAAAGCCCTGGCCTTACCTTCGTCCTCAGGCAAACATTACGCTGCCGGCCGCATTCGCTCGCGCAGTCCGGCCAGCCGCGCTTCGACCTTGCCGCGCAGCTTGCCGATCTGTCCCACCCCGGCCAGGCGCCGGTCCAGGAAGGCGGCCGTCGACGCCGCGTCCTGGCTGTTGTCGCGCAGCCAGAACAGCAGGGTGACCGAATACACTCCGGCCAGGCTCGCCCGCTTGGTATACCAGCTGAAATCGGCGGACTGATCGCCGGCCAAATGCCAGATCTCGTCCACCGTGCGCGCCAGCGACCCCGCCGCCATCCGCGCATTGCCGGGGCAGGCCAGCACCGCCGCCGCCCGGCGTACCGCCTCGCGATGCGGCTCCAGCGCCGCCAAGCGGCCCAGCACCAGTGCGCGCACCCGCCCGGTCATGCGCAACTCGGCAAAGCCCGGCGCGGAAGCGATGCGCATGAGGTCGCGGTCGGCCTGATCGATGAACGTCTCCACCATGTCCGCGGCGCCGCCGGGGAACAGCAGCTCGGCGTCCAGCGCGGGTCGGCCGGCGTCCCGCAGCCCGGCACGCAAGGCCGGCCAGCCCCAGCCGAGGGTGGCGACATGCGGCAACGCCAGCGCCAGCGCCTCGTCGCGGTCGGCCGAGCGTTCTGGTGCCGCCCTCATGGCCGCCCCCCCGCTTGCTGGCCCCCCGCTTGTTGAGTCGCCACCCGCGCCAGTTCCTCGTTGAAGCCGAATAGGGAAAAATCTTTCATCCGCATCGGGTACATGATGCCGTCCAGGTGGTCGTATTCGTGCTGCACCACCCCGGCATGGAAGCCGGTGACCTCGCCGCCCACCGGCTTGCCATCGGTGTCGACGCCGCTGTAGCGAATGCGCCACGACCGCGTGACGGCGGCGCGCAGCCCGGGGATCGACAGGCAGCCTTCCCAGCGCAGGCGCACATCGTCGCCCAGCAGTTCCACAATCGGGTTGATCACCACGGCATTGGGCAGCACCGGGGTGTCGGCGGCATCGCCGCTGGCGCGGTCGGGGTTGACCCGGAAAACGAACAGCCGCAGCGGCACATGCACCTGGGGTGCCGCCAGCCCGGCGCCGCTGGCATCCTCCATGGTCTCGATCATATCGCGCACCAGGCGCTTGATCTCGGGCGCCGTCGGGTCGGCCACCGTTTCGGCGCGCGCGAGCAGCACCGGGTGGCCCATGCGAGCGATTTTGAGGATGGCCATGCGTCTGATCCTTCGCCGGGTTGTTCAGATGGGCGGCGAAAACCGTTTGCCAGCCCGCCCCCCCGTGATATAGCGCGCTCCTTCCAGGGCAGGCCACTGCCCGGGAGCCCTTTTTGTCGCCCGGATCGGCCGGGCGGCCAGGCGAGAGGAGAAGGCGGCCAAGTGCAGGTTCTCGTTCGTGACAACAATGTCGACCAGGCGCTCAAGGCGCTCAAGAAGAAGATGCAGCGGGAAGGGATCTTCCGCGAGATGAAGCTGCGCCGCCATTTCGAGAAGCCGTCTGAGCGCCGCGCCCGCGAGGCCGCCGAGGCCGTCCGCCGCGCCCGCAAGATGGAGCGCAAGCGGCTGGAGCGCGAGGGCTTCTGACGCCGACGCGGGAGCATCGCTCCCGCGGTCAAACGTCTTGATCGATCGCGGGAGCGTCGCTCACGCGCCGATGCCTCTTTCAAGTCGGTTCGGGTAGCGTCGCCGCGATCAGTTCGGCGGTTGCATGCTCGCTCTGTGCGCGCAGCCGCGTGATCACGCCTTGCCGGTCGGCCACACTGCGGTTCTGGCTCATCTTCCACTGTGCCTCGATCCTGGCCGCGTGCAGGCGGAAGCCCCTGATCCCGCGCACCATGCCGTCGCGGAATTTCGGGTCCAAGGCATCCAGGTCGAAATCCTGGTCATGCGCCGACAGAGTGCGCAGAATGGCGTGCAGCGTCGGCGCATCATCCACCGCCTCCAGCACGCCATGGACATGCACCGCCGCATAGTCCCAGGTCGGAACCGCCGGCTGGGTGGCATACCAGCTGGGCGAAACATAGGCATGCGGCCCGCCGAAGATCGCTAGCCCCTGTCCGCCCGCCAGCAGCACGCTTTGCGGATTCGCCCGCCCCAGATGCCCTTCCAGCACCAGCGCGTCGTCCTCCAGCGCCACGGTGAACGGAATGTGCGAGGCGCTCATGCCCCCCTCCCCCGACGTCACCAGCACGCCGAATGGATGCGCGCGCACCAGATCGGCGATCCGCCTCAGATCCTTCTCCTCGAACGCCGGCCGCAGATACATCGTCCACCTCATTCGTCTGCTGCGTCATTGCAGCAAAATTCGACCCTAGGCTATGATTGGACTGTCATGGACAGCCAATCTCCATCAACCCTCA
>JBBQOT010000630.1:0-2591 GCA_038331165.1 Acetobacterales bacterium | reverse complement strand
GGCGGGCGTCCTGTCGCATGACCAGCCAGGAGCCAGCCGCCGCACCCAAGCCGCTACGCCAGCGCCTGCTGGCCAACCTGGGCGTGCTGCGCGCCATCCGCCGCGCCTGGGTGCCGCTGCTGATTGTCTACTTCGCCTATGGCGCGCTCGGCCTGATCGACATCAGCCGCGACTTCTGGGTGAAGGAGAGCCTGCGCCTGTCGCCCGCCGAGCTGGCCAGCCTCGGTGTGTGGCTCGGCCTGCCCTGGACCATCAAGATGGTGTTCGGCCAACTGGTGGACAGCCTGCCGTTTTTCGGCTCGCAGCGCCGCTCCTACCTGCAACTCGGCGCCGCCCTGATGGCCGCGGGATTGTTGGTACTTGCGGGCGCGGCCGGCGGCTGGCTCGCCTTCCTTCCGCCCGCCGGCCTGTACATGCTCGGCAACCTGCTGCTGGTGCTCGGCACCGTGCTGCAAGACGTGGTGGCTGATGCCATGACGACGGAGGTTGTGCCCCGCACCGCACCCGACGGCACCCCGCGCGACGACGCGGCGGTGAAGATCGACCTCGCCATGGTCCAGCTCATGGGCCGCATTGCGCTGTCGCTGGGCATGCTGTCGGTGGCCGGCCTGTCCGGCTGGATCGCCGGGTTCCTGCCGCGCGAGACGGTGTTCCTGATTGCGCTGGTCATCCCGGCCCTCACCCTGGCCGCCGGCGCCATGGCAATCGACGAGGCGCACGACCCGCAACCGCCGGATTGGCGCATTCTCGGCGGCGGCCTGGCTTTTGGCACGGTTGTCGTGGGTCTCGCGCTGACGGAAATACCCTATGCCCAGGAGATCGTGTTCGTCCTGTCGATGGCGGTGATCATCCGCATGCTCGCGTTGGTCACCCGTGACCTCGATGCGCCCACCCGCCGCGCCATCCTGGCCACCTCGATCATCATCTTCGCCTTCCGCGCCACGCCGGGGGCAGGGGACGGCGCGTTCTGGTTCACGCTCGACGAACTCGGCTTCGACGAGGCCTTCCTCGGCCATTTGCGCCAGACCGCGGCGATCATCTCGGTGGTCGGGCTATGGCTGTTGCGCCACCAACTCACCCGCCATTCGGTGGCCAAGCTGCTGTTCTGGCTGACCATCGCGGGCACGGTGCTGTCGCTGCCGACGATCAGCCTGTACTACGGCCTGCATCACTGGACCGAGGCGCAGTTCGGCTTCGGCGCCCGCACCATCGCGCTGGTCGACAGCGCCGCTGCCGGCCCCTTCGCTCAACTCGCCATGGTGCCGCTGCTGACCCTGGTCGCCTACTACGCGCCGGCCGGCCGCCACGCCACGTGGTTCGCGCTGATGGCCTCGCTGATGAACCTGGCTCTGGTGGCCGGCAGCTTGCAGACCAAGTACCTCAACATGATCTACACCGTCGGCCGCGGCGACTACGGCGAACTCGGCGCCCTGCTGATCGCCGCCACCCTCATCGGCCTCGCCGTGCCGCTGGCCGCGCTCGCGGTCTTCCGTCCCCGCACCTGACCTCCGGACGCCCCATGCCCCACCGCCCTTCGACCGCCCACGCCGCCCTTGGCGAAGACTTCTTCGACGCGGTCGCCCCGGCCGCTTTCCCGGAACACATCCTGCGCCACCGCAACCAGGCCTGGGCCGCCCGTGTCGGGCTCGACGGGCTCACCGACGCCGCATGGATCGACCATTTCGGCCGCTTCACCCCGCTGCCGGGCAGTTTCGAAAAACCCCTGGCCCTGCGCTATCACGGCCATCAGTTCCGCAGCTATAACCCCGACCTCGGCGACGGCCGCGGCTTCCTGTTCGCCCAGTTGCATGACCTGAATGACCACCGCCTGCTCGACCTCGCCACCAAGGGCAGCGGCACCACCCCATGGTCGCGCGGCGCCGACGGCCGCCTCACCCTGAAGGGCGGCGTGCGCGAGGTGCTGGCCACCGCCATGCTGGAAGCCCAGGGCGTGAATACCTCGAAATCCTTCTCCCTGATCGAGACCGGCGAAGAACTGCATCGCCACGACGAGCCCTCGCCCACCCGTGGCGCCGTGCTGGTGCGGCTGTCGCACTCGCACATCCGCATCGGCACCTTCCAGCGCCGCGCCTATCACAAGGACGCCGAGGGCCTGCAACGCCTTGTCGACCACTCCATCCGCCACTACATGCCCACGCTGTGGCACGACGACCCCGCCGAACGCGGCGCCGCGTTCTACCGCCAGGTGACGGCCAACGTGGCCCGCATGGGCGCGCAATGGATGGCCGCCGGCTTCGTGCACGGCGTGCTGAACACCGACAACATCAACATCACCGGCGAAAGCTTCGACTACGGCCCCTGGCGCTGGCTGCCGACCAGCGACCCCAATTTCACCGCCGCCTATTTCGATTATCACAGCCTCTACGCCTATGCCCGCCAGCCCGAGACGCTGCTGTGGAACCTCGCCCAACTCGGCAGTTGCCTGCTGTTGTTGATCGACAAAGCCCCGCTTTTGGCGGTCCTGGACGGCTACGAGGCACTGTTCCACGCCGAATTCGCCACCGCCATCCTGCGCCGCCTCGGCCTCGCCCCGCGCGACCCGGACTCAGACGCCGCCCTGGCCCGCGCCT